>CAZFDH010000010.1:0-17126 GCA_964518155.1 Candidatus Woesearchaeota archaeon | reverse complement strand
AATATTATTATATCGATAAATAATTAAGAACACTTGCGAATGAGACCCATAGCAGATATGGGATCAAAAGGTATGACGCTGTCTTTTTTATTTTCCAAGTTGTGATGATCATTAAAATAATTGTTATTAATAGTGCAATTATGTCGATGAATGCTAGGGTTGGGTTTTGAAGCCCGAAATATAAAATGCTCCAGATCGTGTTAAAGAATAGATTCAATCCGAAGACGATTGCAATTTTCTTTTTCTGATTTTTCTTTGATGAAGTCCATGAAATGAAAAGTGAGACGGCAATTAAAAGAAATAAAATATTCCAGACGATTGGGAAAACATAATTTGGAGGTGTTAATGGTGGCCTTGTATCTTGATACCAATCGCTTTGAGTTTGAGAAGAAGTGAAAAACGAACCGATGATTCCCGGGATAAATGCAATGAATATGCAAATGATCAGAGTTATGATTCTTTTTCCTCTTTTCTTCATGAATTATACAATGGAATTAAATTTATAAATCACTCCTTTTTAGCTTAGACATGGAAATTGATTGGGTTAAGTTTCAGAAAAATAGAACTTTAATTGAAGATGTTTTTTCCAGCAAGAAGGATGAAGTAGAAGTTTCTGGTTGGGTTTATGATTCAAGAGCGCTTGGAAAAATAAGATTTGTTTTATTAAGAGATATTTCTGGGGTGGTTCAAGTTACTGCAGTTGAAAGTAAAGTCGATAAAGAGATCTTTGAAAAGATGGGCGGTTTAACAAGAGAAAGCGTGATTTATGTTAAAGGAAAAGTTGTTGACTCTAAACAAGCACCTGGAGGAAAAGAAATAATTCCAAACAAAATAATTTTAATAAATTCTTCAGAAAATCTACCGATTGATGTTACTGATTATTCTAAAACAGAACTACCTAAAAGACTTGACTACAGATTCTTGGATTTGCATAGAAGAAAAATTCAAGCGATCTTCAAAGTTGAATCGACGATACTTCAAGCCTATCATGAATTTATGGCTAAAGAGGGAGCGGTCGAGGCTCAGTTTCCGTCGATAATCGGATCGAGTTCTGAAGGGGGAACGGAACTGTTTGAAGCAAAATATTTTGAGAAGAAAGCATACTTGAGTCAAAGTTGTCAACTTTACAAACAAATGCTTGCATGTTCTATGGAAAAAGTTTTTGCAGTTTTCACAGTTTGGAGAGCGGAGAAACACAATACAGTGAGGCATTTGAATGAAGCAAGGCAACTTGATTATGAACAAGCGTTTGCTGACGAATTTGTTGCAATGGAAGTTCTTGGAAGATGTGTTCAACATATTGTTAAGAAAGTTTTAGAAGTTAATACAAAAGAGTTGGAACTTCTTGAAGTTAATTTGAAAGTTCCTAAGACGAAATATCTTACTTTTGCGGAAGTTGCAGAATTGATGAAGAAAAATAAAGTTCATTGCGGAAAAGATGATCTTTCTTCGGAATCGGAGAGAAAGCTTGGAGAACTTTATCCTGACACGATCGTTTTCGTTCATGACTGGCCTATCTCGGGAAAGCCATTTTATATTATGCCTAAAGGAAAAGATTCTTCGGGCGGATTCGACGCTATTTATCAAGGAATGGAAATTTCTTCGGGAGGACAAAGAGTTCATATTCCTGAAATTTTGGAAAAAAGATTGAAAGAAAAAGGATTGAATCCTAAAGATTTCAAATCTTATATTGATAGTTTTAGATATGGTGCACCACCTCACGCTGGATGGGGAGTTGGCCTTGAAAGATTGACGATGTTAATTTTAGGATTAAATAATATTAGAGAAGCAACTTTGTTTCCTCGAGATCGTGATAGGTTAACGCCGTAATGTTTTTAATTTACTGCATCATCCCACCCGCCCGCCCTTGAGTGCTTTGCATACGAAGATTAATGTCAATTTGTCTTGAGATTATATTTATTATGATTTTTGTTGAGTTTCTTAGCCTTGTGAAGATCAAATTCATCGACGGATTTGTTAACATTTTCCTGATTTCATTTATATATTTTTTAGAATAACTTTTTAGGGTATAGAAATATTTAAAAGGCTTAAGATTTCTTAGCCTTATTCGAGGAAATTCATAAGAAGAGTTCCTTGGATAGGCCACGGCCTTATTAAATCGAGGTAATAAAATGCCTAAAGAAGAAGAATTCGAAGAAGAAGATTACGAAGACGACGAAGACGAAGACGACGAGGAAGAAGAAGACGAAGAAGAAGACTGGTAATCTTAGTTTTTATTTTTTCATTTTTATTTTATAATTTTGTTGTTCTAACAAATCTTAAAAAGCCAAGCGCCTTGTAAAAATATGGCAGACTTTTTGTGGCATGCGGTTTCGGAAGGCGAGAAGGAATCGATAAAAAAACAGGCAAAAGAGATTTTGGATAATTTTTCTAAAGAACTTTCTAAAGTTGAAAAATTGTCGGCGAGCGTTAGTGTTGACCGAGATGATCAGGAAAGGGAAGAGGGGAAAATTTCTGTTCCTGCAATTGACAGAAAAATCATGTTTGATAATGCGCCGGAGAAGAACGGAGATTTTATCATGGCGGAGAAGAAGGAGTGGAAATGAAAGAAATTGTAGCGTCTGGCCCAGTTGTAATCATTCAAAATAAATTATTGGTTACGATGGATGGTAAGGATGATTTTTATAAAATTCCTGGAGGAAGAGTTGAAACTGGAGAGATGCTTGAACAGACTTGCTTGAGAGAGTTGGAGGAAGAAACGGGGTTTAAAGGAAAGATAATCAGAAAACTTTCTACTCAGATTCTGAAGAGAAATCCTAATACAAAAGAACCTATGAAAATATCTTTGAATCACTATTTATGTGAACTGGAAAAAATCCCTAATAATTTAGATCCTTATCAGTATAATGGTCATGAAGTTATGTGGGTAGATTTATCTCATTTAGAAGACTACTCTCTTGCACCAAATATTCATTTTTTAAATTCGGTTGGAGATTTAAAATGACAACACTAACAAATCTCAAAGAAAAACTTGAACGAATAAAAAAGGAAAATAAATTGATTAATGCTCTTCTTGTTGTAAGAAATGAAAAAGAATTGCTCAAAGAGGCGGAAGAAATTGATCGGAAGATAAAGGCTGGAAAGGCTGGAAGACTGGCTGGAAAAATTATCGCAGTTAAAGCTAACATAAATGTTAAAGGAATGAATATTTCCTGTGCGTCGAAAGTTCTGCAGGACTACATTGCCCCTTATGATGCGACCGTCATTGGAAAAATAAAAAATGAAGACGGATTAATAATTGGAATAGCAAACATGGATGAATTTGCGTGCGGAAGCAGTGGAGAAACTTCTGCGTTTGGTCCGTGTAAAAATCCGGTGGATAAAAGATTAATTCCTGGAGGATCTTCTTCTGGTTCAGCTGCAGCAGTAGCGGCAGGATTTTGTGACATGGCACTAGGAAGCGACACTGGAGGAAGTATAAGAAATCCGGCATCACATTGTGGCGTCGTCGGAGTTAAGCCAACTTATTCAACTGTATCAAGATATGGTTTAATCGATTTGTCAATGAGTTTAGATCAAATCGGTAGTTTTGCTAATAATGTTTATGACTCTGCACTTTTATTAGATATAATTAAAGGAAAAGATGAAAAAGATTCTATTTCGCAGTCTTCAAAAAAACTTGACTTGAAAAAGATTGGAAAGGTTACAAAAAATTTAACTGTAGGTGTTTTGGACCTGAAGATTACCGACGAAAGAATCAAAAAGATAGTGGATAAAAAAATTGAAGATGCGGCAGGAAAATATGGATGGAAAATAAAAAAAATAAAAATTGATCATATTGGACTGGCAATTGAAACTTATTATCCTTTAGTTTATGTTGAGTTCTTTTCTGGAACGAGGAGATTTGATGGAAGAAGATATGGAAAGAAAATTGAAGAATATTCTGGGCCGGAAGTTCTGAGAAGAATTTTAGGTGGAAGTGAAATATCCAAAGCAGAGTACAAAGGGCGTTATTATAATTTGGCGTTGAAATCAAAAGCATTAATTGAAAAAGAATTTTCCAGCGTTTTCAAGGAAGTAGATTGCGTGATTTTACCGACGGTGCCTAGACTGCCTCATAAAATAGGAGAAAAAATTTCGGTTGAAGAAATGTATAGTTACGATGCTTTGACAATTCCGTCGAATTTGGCGGGAAACTGTTCGATGTCAATTCCAGCAGGAACTGTTGATAAATTGCCTGTTGGCGTTCAAATAATGTGCGATAAGTTTGAAGAACAAAAAATGTTTGAAATTGCCAGCTTAATGGAGAAAGAATAAAGTGGAATTTTTAATTGGAAGCGTAAAAACTTTTTATGATTTTGTTGATTCAATTTCTTCTTCGGATAAAGTTGCGATCCTAACCCATACTGATACTGATGGGATTACAAGTGGGATCTTTATTGAACAAATTTTGAAAGCTAAGGGAATAAAAGTTAGCGTGATAGAATTCTTAAATTATGAACCCAAAATGTTTGACAAAGTTTATGCGAAACTGAAAAATAATTTGATCACAAAAATATTTATCACAGATATAAATGCTGACAGTATCGACATGGACGGGTTTGTAAACCTACGGGAAAACTTTGATGTTTTGTTAATCGATCATCATCCAATTGCACCAGAATTAAAATTCAAGGAAAAGATAATAAAAACGAATGATTATGACTGCTCCGGTTTTGCAATTTATTTAATGGGAGAGAAGTTTATAGGAAAAGGATGGGAATGGCTTGTTTGCGCGGATATTATCTCAGATATTTCTTATAAGAATCCTGAGAATTTAAACTTCTTAAGAAAATATTACTCTGTTGAATCTGAAGAAAAGATTTTGGAATCTGAAGCTGGTAAATTGTCCTTGGAAATCGGCTCGGCTTTAGTTTATTATAAAAAAGATTTGAGAAAAGTTTATGATTTAGTGAAAGAAAAAAACTTTGAAGAAATCAAAAGAGTTCATGAAATCGTTGAAGAAGAGTTTCAAAGGTTAATCCAAGATTTTGGAGAAGAAGCAGAATATCATGAAAAAGAAAATTTGTATTTTTATTTCGTTGATTCACGTTTTGGTTTGACAAGCGCAGTTTCTACACATTTATCATTTAAAGAAAAAGATAAAATTTTTATTCTTCTTTCAAGAGTTGAGAATAACAAAATTAAACTTAGCGCCAGATGCCAGTCTGGAAGGGTTGATTTAAATGAGTTGATGAAAAAATCTATTGAAGGACTTGAAAATGCGGTTGGGGGCGGTCATCCAAAAGCGAGCGCAGCCAGTTTTATGGAAAAAGATTTAGAAAAGTTTAAAGAAAATCTACTAAATGAACTAAATAAAGTTTAAAAGAGAAGACAGGCTTAGTTAAAAGGAGTTTTAAGATGAAATTTGGAAATATTGAAATGAAGTGGCTTGGGCATTCCGGATTTTTGATAAAAGATCAACGAGTGATTTACATTGACCCTTACAACATAAAAGACGGACTTGAAAAAGCAGATTTTATTCTTTTAACGCATAGTCATTATGATCACTGCAGTTTTCAAGATATGTCTAAGATTGTCAAGGAAGGAACAAAGATTATAGCGACGGCTGATTGTCAGAGTAAGGTTGCGCGGTTTAATGTTCCAATTGATATTCATTTAGTTGAACCTAATCAAGAAATAGCGTTTGGAGATTTAAAGATCTCTACGCTTCCTGCATATAATGTTGACAAGAATTTTCACCCGAAAGAAGAAGGCTGGGTGGGTTATTTGTTAAAATTAAATGGTTTACTTATTTATCATGCGGGGGACAGTGATTCAATTCCTGAAATGCAAAAGCTTACGGGCCATAAAAATGATAAGACTTTGATTGCGCTGCTTCCAATTGGGGGAAGATTTACTATGAGTGCAGAAGAAGCGGCAGGAGCGGCGAAATTAATCAAACCAGATCTGGCAATTCCTATGCATTACGGCAGTGTTGTGGGTTCTCAAAGCGATGCGGAAGAGTTTAGAGAGCTTTGTGAAGAAGAAGGGATAAAAGTGGAAATAATTCCTAGAGAATAATAACCTATATAAAGAGAAAGCTCCTGAAAATTTTAGGTGGTTCGCCTATGAAAGATAAAGATGAAAGGAGGAAAAAAGAATGGTATTAGATTTTGCAAAAGAAGCGATACAAAACACTGCTACACATAGCATTAACTTCGACGAATTGAAAGCTGGTAAAGCTAACATTAAAGTTGTTGGATGCGGTGGATGTGGTGGTAACATGGTCACATGGCTTTACAATAAAGGTATCAACGGTGCTACAATTTATGCAGCTAATACTGATGCATTGCACCTTAGCGTTGTTAAATCTGATGAAAAGATTTTGATCGGTAAAGAATTGACAAGAGGTCTTGGAGCAGGCGGTGTTCCTAACAAAGGAAGAGAAGCTGCTAAAGAGGCTTTGGTTGAAATCAAAAAATCAGTTGGTGGCGCAGACATGGTTTTCGTTTTAGCAGGAATGGGTGGTGGAACTGGAACTGGATCAGCTCCGGTAGTTGCTCAAGTTGCTAAAGAAACAGGTGCAGTTGTTATCGGGGTAGTTACCATGCCTTTCGAATCTGAAAAAGCAAGAATTGACAAGGCAGAATTCGGTTTACAAGAGTTAAGAGAAGTAACTGATACTTGTATTGTATTAGACAACAACAGACTAGTTGATATTGCAGGACAACTTCCAATCGAACAAGCTTTTGCGGTAGCAAATGAATTAGTTTCTACAATGATTAAAGGTATTGTTGAGACAATTACTTTGCCATCATTAATTAACCTAGACTATGCAGACGTTTCTTCAATTATGAAGGACGGTGGTGTAGCAGTTATTGGTATTGGTGAAAGCGACGCGACTGACAGAGTTAATGAAGCGGTTAAACAGGCCCTGACTCATCCTCTACTTGATGTGGATTACAAAGGTGCGACTGGAGCTTTAATTCATGTAACTTGCGGTCCAGATTTAAAGTTGGAAGAATTTGACGTTATCGGTAGAACAGTTTCTGAGAATTTAAGTCAAGAAGCTCAAGTTATAATTGGTGCTAGAATTAGCAAAGACTTTACTAATAGAGTAAGAGTTATTACAATTATGACTGGAGTTAAATCTCCTTATGTTTTAGGAAAACAGTCTGATGAAAGAGTTTCATCTCATCATCACTCTCACAAAGAGATGTCAGATCTTGGAATAGAAGTCTGGAGATAAATTTTTATTTTATTTTTCCCTTTTTCTTTTTTGTTTAGTTCTTAATTGTAATTATGCAATTAAGCTTGCGAAAGAAATATTTGTTGAAATGAAATAAATAAGATAACCTAGCGAGATAAGATAAATTATTAGGAAGATCCAAGGGAAAATTCTTTTTTCGTTTTCTTTGTCGTTGACGACGCGGTTTATTTCGTATTGCAAATAGAAAACGTTGAAGAAGAATGTTAAAACTGTTGAGACTTTTTTGCTTGTGATTTTGTTGCTTAATGCTTCGTTTATTACTTTTCTTGCTCTAAATGCTCCAAATAGATAAATCAAAATAAAAATTATAAATGTTGCAGTGAAGACTGATACTAGTGCTAAAGTTAAGTCTGTTAATTGAGTAATTTTTATACCTTTGTTTGCGACCAAAAACAGAACTGCAGTGATTAACAAAAGTATGTTGAAGGTAAGCGCGGTGATTCCGAAAGTTTTTGACATCTTCGACGGTGTTTGGAGGTTATTTAATTCGTCCGAACGTTTTATGAACCAGATAGAGGAATAAATTCCAAGAGTTATAACTGATAAGAATAGTACAATTATCACGCTCTTTTTTCCCGGGAGGTTATTTTCAATCATAAGTTTTCTGTTACTTCTCTAGGAGATCTCATCTTTTTATTTTTGTATTTGTTGAAATAGAGAATTCTATCCATATCTATGTCAACTCTTTTTTTGCTGGCATTTACTTTAGACTCATAGCCGACAGGCAAAACCGCTTCGACGATTATTTCCGGCGGAATTGATAATGCTTGTTTTATTTCCTCTTCAACGAAATGTCCGACCCAACAAGTTGCAAGTCCTTTGTTGTGTAAACTTAAAATTAAATTTTCTATTGCAGCGCCTGCTTGCTGACGTGAATAAATTTCTCCTTTTTCTTCATAAAGATTTATTGTTCTTTTTGGGTCTGAACATACGACGATTAAATGGCTGACATCTGCGAAAAAATCCTGTTGCGCAGCTTTAGAGATTTCTCTTATTTTGTTTTTGTCATCGACGAGGATTATCTTTGGTGTAAAATTATTTCCGGCCATTGGAGCATAACGAACAGAATCAATCGCTTCGATAATATCTCTCCAGTCCGGTTCTTTTGGCTTGAACGCACGAACAGATTTACGGGTTTTGATAACTTTGTCGAAGTCCATGAGATAATTAAGATATTATAGTTTAAAAATCTTTGACTAAAAAGAAATAACTCCTCCGCCAAGGCATTTATCTTTTTGGTAAAAAACTAATGCTTGACCTTCTGAAACTCCGGTGATTGGTTTATCTAAAACAACTTTTATTTTTCCTTTTTCTTTGTAAATTTGCGAAGGAAGAAGTTCTCCGACTTGACGGATTCTGGACAAAATTCTTCTTGGTTCTTTTAGGAATTCTTTTTTGTTTTCTGAGATTAAATGAAAATCTTTCAAAGTTAATTCACTTCTATAGTTTATTTTATGTCCTTCTGGGGCAGCTATGATTATGTTCTTTTTTGCGTCTTTTTTTGCTACGTACCACTTTTTCATTTCACCTTTTCCTCTTTGGACTTCAAAGCCGTAACGTGGTCCGAGCCTTTGCCCGACGGTGTAATAAAAAATTCCGTCATGCTCTCCGATAACTTTTCCTTCTGGGTCGAGAATTTTTCCTTTTTTTGGTTTTATTTTTTTCTTTAAGAAATCTTTTAAGTTTACTTTTCCGACGAAACAAATTCCCACGGTTCCTTTTTTGTCAGCGTTTGGAAAATTATTTTCTTGCGCAATTTCTCGTATTTGTGTTTTTGAGTAATCTCCGATAGGGAATAAAATATTTTTCAGTTCTTTTTCTGAAATTCGGTAAAGAAAATAGGACTGGTCTTTTGATTCATCTTTTCCTCGGAGAAGATCGTACTTCATGTTCCCACCCGCCCGCCCTCGGGCGCTTCGCGCGGAAACTTTCTTTATTCTTGCATAATGTCCGGTTGCAATTAAATCGAAGCCTCTTTTTTTTGCTTCTTTCAAAAGGAGGGGGAATTTTATTTTTTGATTGCAGTCGATATCCGGATTTGGGGTGATGCCTTTTTTGTATTTTTTGAACATTTCATCTATGACTTCTTTACGATATTTTTTTTCAAAATCCAAAGTTATTAATGGAATATTTAATTGTGAAGCGATTTTGATTGCGAATTTTCTTTCGTCACGCCAAGCGCATTCTCCAAATTCATTTTTTGTGTCTGACCAATTTTTCATGAATGCTCCGACGACTTCGTAACCTTGTTTTTTTAGAATAAGCGCAGCTACTGATGAATCAACTCCGCCTGACATTGCAAGGAGAACTTTGCCCCGCCCTCCGGCGCTTCGCTCCTCCTTCCTCCTCCCGATAACTTTTTGTTTTTTCATAATACCTCGTTTATCCTTAACGATCTTTCCTCAAAATGTTTCTTAACTTTTTTCTCCATGCCTCCAACATCACTTTTATTCTCTCTTGAGAATATTGCAACTCTTATTTGATATTTTCCTTGATGATCTGGGAGATGATAAATAAATATATGTGAATCTTCTAGTTGATATACTTCTTGATCCATTCCTTTTTCAAACTCTGGTTTAAAACCTAATTGTCTTCCTCCCACTGATCTTAGAAAGGTAACAAGTGAACAATAAACTAATTCTCCGCTTTGAAGAGGATCTCGAGATTGACTAATATTTTCTCCTTCCCAAAAAAATGCTGCGTTATATCTAGCTTTCATGTTTTTTATTGGAATGGAGTGATTAAAAAATGTTTGGTTGATTATTTATCTTCTGGAAGAGGAACAAATCCTGCTTTAGTATATTCATTCAATTCTTCGTCTGAGACTTCTCTTAGGAAAACATATGATAGGGGAGTCTTGTTCACGACGTGGAGTTCGTCATCGCTAATTGATTCTAATTCTCTTCTAGAATACATTTTTCTTTCTTTTATTCTTTGAGCAATTTGAGGGAATTTCTCCAATTCTTTTTGTGTTGCGTTTCCGTATAACAATTCAGCTTGAAGATTAGATTCTAAGTTAGGTGTTCTTGTAACTATGGGAATATTTGAAACAACTTCCATTTCTTTTTCATAAACCTCTTCTCTATTTGGAGAAGTATCTACTGTGACAAAGGAATCATCAACTATTTTTTCTAATGCTACACTAGTGTATTCAACTTGAGGAGGTTGAGGTGCGGGATTAAGCGAATCAGTTTTTTGAGCAGATAGCGAACCTTCTTCTATCTCTTGATTTTTATTATAGAGAATTTGTGCAACTCTTGAATCTCTATTTATTCTTCCAATAAGAAATTCTCTTAAGATTTGCTCATCTTTTTCATATCTCTCGTTGGAACTTTTCTTGTATGCAATCTCTCTCAATATGTCTTGACCTTCTTTAGTCTGCAAGATATTTGTCATATAGTCCACATTTGTAACCCGCGCATCACTGTCTTCAATGTCCGCAGGAAGTTCTAGAGAAAGAGAGTCAGTAGTTTTAGAAGAACTCGTAGTCATAATCTCTATTACATAGCCTCCTGATTCGGAAGTATTTTTTCTTATTTCTTTTATTTCTGAGCTAGACACTCTGTCTGAGAATTCCTTATTTATTTTTTCCAATTTTCTTTCTAAACTATCTCTAGTTGTGGGATTGCTTAGTAAGGCCATATCCTTTTCAGTGAGACTGTAAGGATGACTTAATGATTTGTTGTCCGTAGAACTTATTGCCATAACAATTTCTTGTTCTGTTAAAGGTCTTCTTGGGAAAAAAGCGTTGTAATAATTAATCACTCCCATTGCCCCTAATGCCATTGCTCCGATAATAACTAATTCTTTTAGACCCATTTCTCTAGGAGCGCTTGTTGTTGGGGAAGATGAACTTGAACCACCGTAATCGTAATCATAATCGTATGATGAAGAACTTGATGATGACGCTGAACTATCTGAACTTGTTGAAGGGGGTTCAGAAGTTTCTTCTTCATTTTCTTGCACTTCTTCTTCCTCTTTCTCTTCTTTTCTTTTGGCCTCTTCCTTTGGATTTCCTGTTTTAAATGGGTTAAATAATTCAACCTCTTCTTTTTCTGCAGATTTCTTTTCAGAAGCAGGATGTGTTAACCCGTATTGATATCCTTTATAACGAGGAGAATCATGGTCTTCAAATAAGTCTAGAATTTGATCTACAATAGGTAGTCCTATTTTTATTGCCCGTTGCCCTTCGTGAACTCCTGCTTCATATTCTTTATCGTTTTCTGTTTTCGTCATGAAAAAACATCTTAACGGGCTTATTTAAAATTATCTTAATTTGGATTTTTTTAAGATTATTGAAACTGCTTTAGAATTGTTGGCGCGACGTGAAGTTGACATCTTCTAAGTCGGCCGTTGTGGACATATGCTCCCATTTCGAACGGATAGCTGTTTTTCTCTCCGTTGATGTAACCCTTTATTACGAATGGATCATTATTTGAAAATTGATATTTTCTGCCGGCTGCTTTTTTTAATGCAATAATTATTTCTATTTCTTCTCTATCGCTTTTTAAATTTCTTTTATCCAATGGGCTTAATTTTAGTTTTCCATTTTCAATGAATCTTTCTCCATTATTTTGGGCCCTGCCTCTTGGATGAGTGTGATAGCCTCCAATTTGAGTTCTTAACCCTGGCCAAGATGCCCGCGACGTTTCTCCTTCAATGTATGAGGGAGTTCGTTTTGCTAGCTGAATTGGATGAGCGGATTGGACGATATAAAGCAGAGAATCATTTTGATTTTCTATTCTGCCAAATAAAAATCCTCCTCCTTCGACGCTTAGCGTTTCATATGCCGACCGTAAAATTTCTTCAAACGGAACCTCTTCAATAACAACTTTTGTAATGGACATGACTTGCTGATCGTTTGCAGATCATTTAAATTTATTCAAGGAATTTTCATCAAAATTGAGGAGTGAAAAAATCTTTGGTTTTTAGGACAATAATTATTATAAATGAATTTTTTGTTTTTAGGTGATGGAAAGAGATCTTGCTAGGCAAATTGCTCGAGAAGGCTTATCGATTGGAGCGATAAAACTTAATTCTGAAAATCCCTTTACCTGGGCTTCAGGTTTTAGAATGCCAATTTATAATGATAACCGAATGTTTCTTTTTCATCCAGATGCGAGAGAATTAATTGCAGAGGGTTTTAAAGGATTGATTTATGAGAATTCCGAAAGCAGACACAGAATGGGTTTAGTAATTGCAGGAACGTCGACGGCAGGAATATCTCCGGCCACAACTCTTGCTGATAAGTTGAGAAAACCGTTAGTATATGTTAGAGATAAACCTAAAGATCATGGATTAAAAAATCAAATTGAAGGAATTGATGCATCAAGTGATTTGTCAGGCTATAATGTTTTTTTGATTGAAGATCTTGTTTCAACAGGTGGAAGTTCTGCAAAAGCAGTCCAAGCATTACGGGACGCTAACGCAAACTGTGATTATTGTTTTTCAATTTTTAATTATGGATTTGATGAAGCTAGAAGAATGTTTTCAGGAGAAGTTGCATTCGATAAAGATAGCAGGACATTGAAGTCCCCATGTAATACCTCTTCTTTAGTTCGCTATGATCTTTTACTTCAAGTTGCAAGAGATGAAAGATATGTTGATGCTTCTCAGATTAAAATGCTTGAAGAATGGAGAGAGGATCCTTTTGGTTGGGGAGAGAAAAGAGGTTTTGCTAGGGTGGAGAAAAAATGAATTTCAACGAAAAATATAAAGAAGCGAGAGGTTTGAGGGAAGGAAGTATTCTTTGTGCGGGACTGGATCCGGCTGAATTTGGAATGGGTCGAGGAGAAAAAGGGCTTGCGGAAGGAACTGTAAAAAAAGATTGGGCATTACAATATGTCGAAGCGGTTGCGCCATTTGCTTCGGCGTTAAAGATCAATACAAATTATTGGGAAGATGCAGGAGATGTTGAATCGTTAAGAGAAATTGTTGAACTTGCTAAGTATAATGGGATGGTTGTAATAGAAGATTCTAAAAGAAGAGATATAGGGCCGACGAATGATGCTGGACTGTTTTATACACAAAGAAATGGTTACGATGCTGCGACATTTTCTCCGTTTGCGGGGAACTTGGAAGAGGCTGCAAAGCAAGCACATGAAAGAGGACTCGGTTTAATTAGTATGTGTATTATGAGCAATCCTGAATTTGAAAAAGTTAAGAATAGTTGGGTTGAAATGGTTGAACCGATAGCATTGAAAAATGAAACTAATGGAGATTATATTGAGAAGATGTATGATTTATTCTGGCAGTTGGTAGATAAAAGAGATAGGATTAAGATAAGTGGAAGTAATCACATTAGAAATTATCTTGATCTTGCATTTAGAGCTCAAGCTATGGGAACGGATGGAATAGTTATTGGAGCTCCAAGTGGAAAGAATCATATTAAGGAATTTGAAATCGAAAATGTTTCTCGAGTTTATAATGGATTGATTTTAGTTCCGGGAATTGGTGCGCAAGGTGGAGAGTTAATTTTACTAAGAAAATATTTTGATAAAGGGAGATTAATGGTTAATGTTGGCAGAGAGTTAATGTTCCCTAATGGTTTAAGGTCGACGCCGCAGGATCAATGCGAAGCAGCATCAAAATATTCTAAATTATTCTAATTGTAAAGTTTTATTAGTTTCCTCTACTTAGTTAGTTTATGGAAAAGATTTTCAAAAGTGAGGAAGAATGGAAAAAAGAACTTGCGCCTGAGAGGTATGAAGTGCTTCGGAAGAAAGGAACTGAAAGGCCGTTCAGCGGGAAGCTCTTGAATGAAAAGCGAAAAGGAAAATTTGTTTGTGGTGCGTGCGGAAATTTAATTTTTGATTCTGAGACGAAGTTTGATTCTGATTGTGGATGGCCGAGTTTTTATGATGCGAAAGAAGGAAGCGTTCAGTTTCACGAAGATAAAAGTTTGGGAATGAAAAGGATCGAAGTTGTTTGCGCGAAATGTGGTTCACATCTTGGACATGTTTTTGATGATGCGCCAGATCAGCCTACTGGAAAAAGATATTGCATTAATTCTTTGGCGCTTGAATTTAGGGAAGAAAATTAGAAATTGTTCTCGTCAATAGAAATTAAACGACCTTGGCAGGACTCGAACCTACGACATCGTGATTAACAGTCACGCGCTCTACCAACTGAGCTACAAGGTCTTAATAAATTGGCGGCAGAATTGATATTTAAAAGTTTGGATTAGAAAATTAAGACTGTCTATGTTGTTGGCGATTTATTGAATTAGAGATTGTAACTAATTTATGTACTAGGTCTCTTCTTTCTTCTGGACTAAGTCTTTCTGGATTTGACATTGATTGTCCAAGCTCTCTAGTTCTTTCTGCGAATAATGGAGCGAGTTGATCTACCCTTCTAATATCTTGAACATTAATCTCTGGGAAGAGTGGTGAGTATACTCCAATAAGATTACTAGCATCGTGGACTGAACTTAAATCTTTTTGATTGTAACTGGCTAATCTTCCTGACGCGTCGAGAATTAATTGGGACATTGTTCCAATTGAATCTAGGTATTCTGCAGAATTCACATCACAGCCTTTAGAAAATCTTTCATAACTATCTAATCCAATTGATGCGCTTACTATTAGCATTCGGATATTTTCTATTCTGAGTCCATTAGGGTAAACCTCTCTTTCAGTTCTCGGAGGTGGAGTATATCTGGGCGCTATTGTCATCACTAACTTAATCCTCCTCTATTTATAAGAATTATTGTACTAGATTATTTCTTCTTTATTGTTTCTTGATATTCATTCCCACTAAATTGATGTTTCACTTCGCTCAATATCAAAACCCGCCCTTAATTAATCACTGAGCGAGCCAAAATGATTTGAATCAAGAAACTCCAGAAATCTGTCTTAAGATTTCTTCTTCTCGTCTTTTATTCCGAAATCCAAGATTGGTTGTGGGTGGTTTTTTTCCAAATGCGCGTAGACGTTTGCCTGTTTTGCTCCTTTGATTAATGAAATTATTGCGCCCTCGGTGAATCTTATGCTCTCTGCAGGACCGATGATTCCGACTTCATTTTCTTTAAGCTGTAAAAAACAATTTGTTAAACTTGAAATAGTTTCCAAAGTTCTTCCTTGAGTTCCGATAATTCTTCCTCTTATTCTAGGCAAATCGTCACGTTTTGTATGATCCTTTATTCTAACTTTATCAAAGATAAACTCTTCATCTCTTATCATTAATGCTTCTTCTAAAGGAAATCCAAAGTCGAGCGCTTCAATTATTTTTTCGGCCAAGTACTCATTTTCCGCAGAGCCGTCTATGAAAAATTCTTTTCCTTTATTAGTCAATGAAATTTCAAGTTCTTCTTCTATTTTTTTCTTGAGTTTTACAATCCTTGTAACTTTGTCAATTAAAATTCGTCTCATGTTTATTGGAATGAATTAAAGTTTATATTTTTTTAGAATTCCACTGTTTCTGTTTCTAAATAGCCGTTGTTTTTTAGCCAGTTTACTTGGTTAGGCCTGTATTTCAAAAGTACGTCTGCTTTGTCTGGGTCGAGCTCCCATGGTTCAACTATTACAACGTCGCCTGGCCGCAGCCAAAGCTCCCGTTTCAATCTTCCTGGCACTCGGCAATTTCTGCTTTTGCCGTCGAGACAAGAAACCATCATTTTGTTTCCTCCAAGTCTTTGCTCGATAATTCCAATTATCTCTCGCCCTTTTGGTAAAGGAGCACGAGTTACTTTCTCTTCCTGTTCTCCTGAAAATTTCTTCGATTTGTCCATGTTAAATTTAGAATTAATTGTTTTATAAAGGTAATGACTACATCAAAACTAATGCTATCGGAATTCCTTGGATTCTTATAATTCCTTCTTCATGAATTACTCCGCATTTTATTGCCAGTGCAACTGACTTTTCTCCGACGATGTTGAAGGTTGCGTCTTCGGCTGCCATTTTTTCTATGATTTCCTCTGTTTCTTTGGATGATTTTTTGTCCCCTTTAAAGAAACTCTCTTTTACATCAATCTGGGATTTTTCCTCTTCAAATTTTTTTCCGAGCAGCTCGTCATCGCAAATTGCAACAACAGCGCGGTAAGATTTATGTATTTTTACGAACATTTTAAACTGAATAAAAATAAAAAATTAAATACTTTTTTATTTACCTAAAATTCGGCACATGGTTGTTCCGCACTTAGGACATTTTCCTTTTAGCATTCTAGTGCCTCTGGATGTTTTAGACTCTTTTCCGTCTTTCATCTCTCTTTTTGCCTTGCACTTTACACAATAAGCTTCTACCATTTTTCCTCCGTTGTTTATTTAGAATTCAATGAATTCTTTATTTTGGTAAGAAATGGTGTTTATTTAAATGTTGTTGTAGAAGATAATTAAGGTTAAAAATTAGATTTTTGTTTTGAAATTATGAAAATTTATTTGTCTGCGAACGGTCCTTACTATGTTTTAGGTAAAGATGATATTTCTGAACTTAGGGAAAAAGGCAAATTAGAATCATATAATCATAATGAACATGTTAAGGGAAGAATAAGTCTTGTAGATCACGATCCAAATCTTTTAATTTATAGAAATGGGGCTGAAGGATTAATAGACAGTATTTGTATGAATGGTCTTAGATTAAGAAGATTTTCTGGAGGTTTACATCCAAGTGATTACGATGGTGTTTCGCTTTTTGTTTTAAGAGTTCAAAGAAGTTTTTTTGAAGAGATGATTAAAGATGAAAAAGGAATTTATCGAGCAGATGGATGGAGTGGCAAGAGAGCAATTAATCCAAGATGTAAATATGATCGATTTTCTTTAGTTTTAGATTTTTGATCTTACAGAATGTTTTTACTCGCAACCCCCCTCTGATTCTTAGAATTTTCTTTCAGAAATATTTTCGCGAAGTTGCTCGGCTCCGCAGCGTCGCAAAATTATATCTTTGATCTTACAGAATGTTTTGCTCCACATGCAAGGCA
>CAZFDH010000009.1:0-19893 GCA_964518155.1 Candidatus Woesearchaeota archaeon | reverse complement strand
CATTAACTCTTGCAAATATTTTATCATCAATAATTTCTAATCCGATAAAGTTGGGATCATTAATTAGATTTTCAACATACTCCTTATCCTCAAAAACTCTTAACAAATTAGAATCATATTCTACTCCAAACTCGCTAGTTACTATTTCGGCACAAACAAAAACAGATAGATAAATAATGAAAAAGATTGCTAGCAATAAATTACCTCTTTTCATTCATACTTAGTTAGACATCCATATTTTTAAAGTTGTTGATTTTCTCATTCATCATAAAACAGCAAACAATTTAAATTGCATTTTCCTTCGTTCTTAATGGAAGAGGTAAACGATTATTCTGCTCAAAATTATCCTGACGCTAGTTTCAATAAAATTAAAGACTTGGAAGAAAAACAGAGGATTCTAAAAGACCGGCTCTTGCTTATTGGACAAAACTTGGTTGAAACAAAAGAAGAGATGAACGGCCGTCTTGCAGAGATGAAACGTGACATTGAAATCCTTAAAAGTTCAATGGAAAGGACTCTTTCATTCCTCGAAAGCATTTCATCAGAGTTTTCTAAATTTGCAAAAAAAGAAGATTTGGAAATTTTAACTAAACAAGCAAAAATGTTTCAGCCTTTAGAATTCGTCAGAAAAAAAGATGCGAAAGAATAAATGTTTATAAATAATTCAAACCTTTAACAATCATGGGAGTCTTAGATCAAGTGTTACAAATGAAGAATCAAGGAATTCCCGACGAGCAGATTATTTCTGACTTGCAAAGAATGGGTATTTCGCCTAAAGAGATAAACAATGCATTAGGTCAAGCGCAAATAAAAAGTGCAGTTTCTAACGAAGTTGAACAAGCTCCGTCGGCAGTAGAAGAAGAGTATTATCCGCAAGAAGCGCCTTCGCCAAATCAATTTCCTCCTGCCCAGCAATACCAAGAATACTATCCTCAAGAAAACCCAAATCAAGTTTATCAGGACGGCGGAGCAGAATATTCAAACTATAGTGCATCAGACACGATGATCGAAATCTCGGAACAAGTCTTCAACGAAAAATCCAAGAAAATGCAAAAACAACTCGATGAAATCTCGCAGTTTAAAGCTCTCGCTCAAGTAAAGATAGAAAACATCGACGAAAGGCTAAAAAGAATTGAAAAATCCCTCGACCAACTTCAAATCGCAATTTTGCAAAAAGTCGGCGCTTACACTTCCGGAATTGATTCAATAAAAAAAGAACTTTCAATGATGGAAGATTCATTCAGCAAAATGGTTGGTCACGTCGCGGACAAAGCTGAAAAACGCCACCACAAAAAGAAAGATAATTAATTTAGTCTGATTCTAAACTAAATCATAATTTCAAAAACAAGATTATGCTAATATTAACTCTCATCGAAAAAGAGGTGATAAAAATCATTTAGTTAATTTGATTTTCCCAAGCTATTGGGATTCAGAATTTTGTAAGGGTGGGTCTGAAGCTTTAGCTTCAGTTTAGTGGGCTCTGAAAATCAAAATAGCATAATCAAAAAGCCAACAACAAAATCAGTTCCAAAATATTAATCCTTCACTAAAAATGATTTTACTTAAATCCTAAAGCATTATATGGAGTTGAAGGTTTTTTACTTCCCGAACCAACAATTACTCCTATAACTACCAGGAACAAAACTCCCATTGCCACCGTCGGCCAGTTATCATACCACCAATACGCAGCAGGCCATCCTAAATCACCCGCAGTGTTTATTATTACTACTAAAAAAATCACAACACCTACACCAAGTAAGGTATACATCAACCAGCTTTTTTGAGGATCAATGAACAATCCAACCAAAATTAACAAAACTAAAATTATTGCTAACGCTACTCCTGTTCTAGGGAAAATTTCTTCAAAGAAAACCGTAACCATATCGAATTGCAAAGCCATCAGTCCAACAGCCAGCGCGATAATTCCATTAATAGCATTATTCTCTTTGAAAATTTGTGTTCTTGCTAAAATCCCATAAACCAAAGCGAAAATTAAAAGGAACGGCAAAAGATATGCAAAGAATCCTGCTTGCGCCGCTTCATTCAAAAAATCTCCTAAAGCACTTGAACCATAATATCCTCTCGATGCCAAAAACATTCCAACCTCTTCTAACATATAATAAGTTGAGAAATATTATTTAAATATCTTTCTAGGCTAAAGATGTTTCATATAAAATATAGAATTAATTTGTTTTGAAGAAAATCTACTTTCCTTTTCCGCCGCTTCTCAAAACAATTGCCAATGCTCCAGCAACCGCCAAAACAAAAAATGTATTTACCCAAACAGAACTGCTCCAGTCTTGTCCAAACAACCAGTCAATTACTTCGTCTAAGGTTCCAGTCGCCCAAAATGTTGCAATAACGACGGCAATCAAAACAACTGTCAATGATGCCCATTTCAATTTCCCACTGTCAAACTTTGGTTCCGACCCAATTGCAAATCCCCAAAGAAGCAATGCAACAAACATTGTAACGAGTGCAACAGTCAAAAATAAAATCAGATTGTTAATAACTTGCGTCGGATAAGCAACCGCAACAACAATCATACCGATAACAAATGCCGTCCAAGCATTCAGAGATTTTTTATCTCCGCCAAAAATCTTAGTTTTTTCTAATATCGCGAAAACCAAAAAGAACACTAACAAGAACGGAAATAAAAATCTTGTAAACAAAAAGTTCTGTAGTATTATCTCTTCAGCCATATTAAATAAATCATTTTATGATTTAAAAATGTTATCCATTTAGAATTATTCAAAATCACCTGAGTCCATTTCAGGGTTTGGCAGCGCAGCTTTGCTTATGATGAAAACATCTCCGACTGCTCTTACAAAATGATGTGGAATTATAACTCCTCTAGCTCCACCAATCATAGAGATAACACTTCCGCCAACTCTTATTCTCCATCCGTCAACTTTATTCTCGTGAAGATTAGCTTCTTCGATCTCTCCAAAATAATCACCGGAATCAGTATAGACTTTCATCCCTATTGCCTCTGAAATTTTTTGAACTCGCATGTATAAAATCATGGAGATTTCTTTAAATACTTTTCCATTGTCTAATAGATAATAGCCGACAACAAGTTTTATAAAAAACACAAAGCATAGTTTAACATGTTAAGCGCAAAAGAAATAGCAATTATCATCCTGATGTCGATAATTCTAGGTGCTTCAATATCTTTATTTAATAGTTATAGTATCGTTCTAACAACAATTCTAGTGACTTTTCTCGTCGTAGCAATAAACGTTTTGGTGAAAAAATTCGCAGCCTATTATTATGAATCAGAAATTGAAGTAAAAACTTGGGAAGTGAGTAGATTCGGATATAAAGCGCATCAACATTTCAAAAATCCTGTTCCAACAGGAATTTTAGTTCCTATTGTTGTTTCGATATTCACCCTAGGAAGAGCATTTTGGTTGGCAGCATTAACATTTGATATAAAAGCAAAAGTTTCACGTTCCGCTAGAAGACACGGGCTTTATTCTTTCTCTGAAATGACTGAAGACCATATTGGCTTCATCGCTGCAGCAGGAGTAGTTGCAAATTTAGTTTTCGCAATAATTGGATATCTTTTAGGATTTAGTGAATTTGCAAGAATAAATATTTGGTTTGCGTTTTTCAACATGCTCCCTCTTTCAGATTTGGACGGAAACAAAATCTTTTTCGGAAGCATAATACTTTGGAGTTTTTTGGCAGCATTAACTTTAATCGCCGTCGGCTACGCAATAATGATTGTATAAAATGAAAAAAAGATTTTTAGAACAGAAAAAAATAACCTCTATTTTTGCAGCGATTGCTTTGATAACCGGTCTATTCTTTCTTAATTATTCTCTAACGGGAAATGTAGTATTGAATAACCAGACAGCATACATTTCAACCGCGTTCGTCGGAATTGGCTTAATTATTTGTTCATTTATTTTGACATTATATTCTTTAAGAAAAAAATAAGAGATGGAATTTTTGCAAAACATTTCTCCTCGTGATTACCAGAGGAAGATTTACCAAACTTGTATAGAGAAGAATTGTTTAGTTGTGCTTCCAACCGGCCTAGGTAAAACACTAATTGCATTAATGATCACTATTGACAGAATGAAAAAATTCCCCGGACAAAAAGTCGTTTTTCTTGCTCCAACCCGGCCTTTGGCAGAACAGCACTTAGTTTCTTACAAAAAATATTTACCCGAATTATTTGCTGACATCCAGTTATTCACCGGAAAAGTCGACGCAAAAGATAGGAAAAAAATTTGGCAAACAGCAGACATAATTTTTTCAACCCCTCAGTGTGTCGCAAATGATCTAAGAAAAGGTCTTTACGATCTCAAAGACGTTTGCCTTCTCATCGAAGACGAAGCACACCGATGTCTAAAAAATTACGATTATAATTTCATTGCAAAACGTTACAAGTCCGAGGGAGAAAACAAAAGAATTGTCGGTCTGACTGCTTCTCCTGGAAGCGACAGCGCTAAGATAAAACAAATTTGCGAAAACCTTTCAATTGAAGAAGTCGAATTAAGAACTCGTGATAGTCCTGATGTAAAACCTTATTTGCAAGAATTAACCTTTGAAAAAGTTTCAGTGGATTTGCCTCCAGAGTTTGAAGAAATGCGCCAAGTCTTGAAAAATCTTTTTGATAAATATATTGAAGAATTAAAAACCAGAAACGTTCTTTACGGCCCTGTTTCAAAAATTGCATTGCTGGAACTTCAGAAAAAAATTTCCGCCTCGATCGGAAGAGGGAATCAAAATTATAGTTATATGCTCGCTGCAAGTGCATGTGCGCAGGCAATAAAACTACAGCACGCCCTCGAACTATTAGAAACTCAAACTCTTTACAGCTTCAACCAATATCTTAAAGATCTTTTAGAACAAGCTTCAAAGCAAAAATCGAAAGGCGTCGTCAAACTGGTTTCAAATCCCCAGTTCAATTATGTATTTAGCCAATCAACCGAACTCCTTGCAAAAAAAAGAGAGCATCCAAAGTTGGACAAATTAATTGAAATAGTAAAGTCACAAGAAAATCCAAAGATAATTGTTTTTACTCAATTTAGAGATACCGCTTCAAACATTTCAAAAAAACTTAACGAAATTGACGGAATAAAATCAAAAGTTTTCGTCGGACAGGCAAAAAAATCTCGCGCAGATTCTTCAACCGGTCTAAGCCAAAAAGAACAGAAAAAAATAATCCAAGAGTTTTCTTGCGGCGAAATAAATGTTCTTTGCGCAACCAGTATCGCAGAAGAAGGCCTTGACATTCCTGAAGTGAGTTTAGTTGTGTTTTACGAATCCGTGCCGTCGGCAATTAGAAAAATTCAGCGTGCCGGACGAACTGCTCGTCTTGCTCAAGGAAAATTAATTATGTTGATCACACGTAACACCCGTGATGAAACGTTTTATTACGTTTCCCGTTCGCGTGAGAAAAAAATGCATTCAGCAATTAGCGAAGTAAAAGATCATCTTGCAAACAAGACAAAAACAGATAAGCAAACAACATTAAAATGAAAGAAATTTTTGATATTTTCTCAAAAAGAAAAAGCATTTTTAGAGAAGAAAAAGAAAAACCAAAAGTAGTAGTCGATCATCGTGAAAAAAATTCTCTAGTTTGTTCAGAATTATCTCGGCTTGAACTAGACGTTGAATTCCGTCAGCTCCCAGTGGGAGATTATATTGTCAACGACACAGTTATAGAACGTAAAACAATTTCAGATTTTATTTCTTCGATGATTAACCGCCGGCTCGCAAACCAGTTGATAGAGCTAGGGCAATTCGAGAAAAGAATTTTATTTATCGAGGGGATAGATGAACAAGAATTGTATTCAAGTTCTCAAATTGAAGAAGAAACTGGAATGCATCCAAATTCAATCCGCGGGTTTTTACTTTCAATTCTTTTAATTTACAAAGTCCCCATAATTTTTACAAAAAATCCTTCCGACACAGCAAAATTCATAGACATCTTAGCGAGAAAAAAGAAAAAAGAACTTCCTCTTAACGCAAAAAAACATTCTTTAAATAAAAAACAACAGCTCCAGTTTATCCTAGAGTCTTTCCCCGGAATAGGTCCAAAGACTGCAAAAAAACTTCTACAAGAATTTGGATCAATAAAAAATATAATTAATGCTCCAGAGGAAGATCTTAAAAAAATCTTAGGAAAGAAATCAGATGTCTTCAAAGACTTGGTCGATTCTAAATACTAGATCTAAACTTGTCTATTAAATCGCTTCTGTCCGCATAAAAGTCCAGATCATAAACTCTCTCATCTTCCACTAATCTGGGCATTTCCGTAACACTAAAAATAGGAATTGCTGAACCATTAAGCCTTAAACCAATATACTCAGCTAATTCGTCTGCTCTACGACAATCTCGAGAAAGAATATAGACAGTTTTAGTCCCTCTTTGTGTTATTTCTTTTGCAAAAACTTCACCCAAAACTTCTATGTGGTCTTGAGTCAATCCCCTTTCAATTCCCATTAAAATAATATTTAACATTTAAGATTTTTAAATAATTCTTAAATTCAAAAGATATTTTCAAGAACAAAAATAATATAAATTAAAAGATTCTTTATAAGTTATATTTTATCCATATCTTGCCAAAGTCTTATAAGACGGTCCACCCCTCATCAGTTCAGACTTGATTAAGGAAATTTCATTGACGGAGAATTTCATTTTTTTCAGTTTAATCGTTTTGATTTTTTCTAAAAACTTTTTTCTGTCTTTAACTGCCTTTACCCGTGCAACAGTTATATGTGAGCTAAATGGATTTTTTTCCTTTTCTATTCCAATTTTTTCAAGTACTTCATCTACTTTTTCTTTCAGCGGAAGAAGATTGTCTGATTCTAATCCCACCCATAATACTTTTACAAAACTGTCGTTGGGAAAAAATCCCAACTCTCCTAAATTCACATCAAAATTTTCGAACCTTATTTCCGATAACGCTCGCTTAATTCTAATGATCTCCTCTTCATCAATTTCACCAATAAATCTAAGAGTAAGGTGAAGGTTTTCTTTTTGCACAAAGTTCCCCGAAACTAGTCCGGAGCTTTGCAGCTTTTCAAACGCATGAAATATTTCTGCTTTAACTTCTTCAGGAAGATCAATGGCAATAAAAGTCCTCATACAATTCCAAGAGATAAAATCTTTATATTTTTTGCTTAACTCAATTTAAGTGAATCTGTCTCAATAAAAAACGCTATTAAAACACTTCAGAAATAACTTTTGCGCTTAACTCAATATCTTTCTCGCAGTTCATAAAACAAATCGTCTTAAGCCTTCTAATCCTCGAAATCCTATGAATTAGAAATACCATCTGCCTATAACTTAAGTCTTCTCCGACTAAATCAAAATCAACGAAAACGGCCAAGTCTTTTCCGCTAGAAAATTCCATTATTGCATCACTCGTTTCATGAATATTACTTATAATCTGATCATAACTGATATGAACAACTCCTTTCTCTTTAGAATAAATTAAATCTTCTTTTCGTTCAAACTTCCCCAGAAATAAATTATCTCTGCTAAAAGATTCTTTCACAAATTCAAAATTGTTTGTAAAAAACATGCAGCACCCTTCGGATCTTTTTTCCTCGCAATAATCAGAAAATAATTTGGTGATTTCCAAAACATCATCGCAAATGACAACACCTTTCTCATCACCATCAAAAACACTCTTCACATCACTAATCAAATCAAAATCAATTTCATTTCCCTTTTCATTTATTTCTCTTTCAGAAATCCATTCAACAAGTTCAGAATTATTTGTTTTATCGACTAAGATCATAACTAAATCTAGGAGAAAGAAGTTTTAAATTTAACCTAAGAAGTTGACAACACATTCATTATATTGGTCTCTGCTTATCGGATTTGCAATCTTACAAAAGGTTTTGAAGAAAAATCCTTTAAACCCTCTAGCTTGCCTAATTGCATCTGCAAGCTCAACACATTCACCACTCGAACAGATATTACTTTCACATTCATAATTATTCTGGCACGCCGCCCATGATCCGTCACTGTCCTTCATTTTTTGTTGCTTTAGTTCTCCATCAATATCACAGTAGAGGTTGTAAGTTCCCTCAACGTTATTGTAACCTGAAACTTGTGTTCTAAATCCATAAGGAATACATCTTCCATCCAAATCACATCCAGAACATTGTCCCGGAGTACAGCTGATAGTTTCTTGATAATTATTTGAATCTCCACATTCTAAATCATAACATTCTTTTGTTTGAACACCACTTTGAGGACAAACAACTGGATCAACAGTACAGTAATAACGAGGAATGCAACCCCCATTATCTAACTCGACCGTAAATTCTATTCCATTATAAGGAATATTAGCTCCCGCACCATATCCAAGATGTTCAATATTAACTGCAATTCCGGAGGCAGTTACATACCTCTCTAATTGGGCAAGCTTACCAGTAATTTCTCCGTCAATATTTAACCTAACTGCTTCGGAATCAAAATAAACAATCTCAACATCAAAAGTATTTTCTTTCCCAAAAGCGTAAACCAAAAGTCTTTCTCCTTCAATAAGTGCACAATCATTTCCAACGCAACCCGAGAACCCTAAATAAGTGTTTGAATTAGCAGCGCTTAACTCAACACCACTTACTCCCCCAGCATAATCTTGAACTCTAATATCTTCAATTCTAAATGCAGCATTTCCAAGGTAAATTATATCTCCTTCCTTTTTAGATGAAGTAATTATATCTCCCTTAACTTCATCCCTAAATGTAACTTGTGAAAAATCTATATCGTCAATTGAGAGAATATATGTTTCATAGGGAGCAGAAACAACAAAGTAGTCATATCCTTCTTCGACCCAAAATAATTCAGGAGAGGTTTGATTTCCTTCAACACACGATCCATTTGAGCAAACTTTTCCTTCAGAAGCACAGTCATAAATATCCATCGCATGAGTTATTTGAGAAGAGT
Organism: Candidatus Woesearchaeota archaeon; assembly: GCA_964518155.1. Classification (GTDB taxonomy): domain Archaea; phylum Nanobdellota; class Nanobdellia; order Pacearchaeales; family GW2011-AR1; genus JAUSKC01. The sequence goes on along the minus strand of CAZFDH010000009.1, from coordinate 10,971 downwards.
TAGTACAATAAAACTCATTCAAATAATCATCCTCAATACAATAATCACTATTTTTTACCACTCCATTAACTTTAATCTCTCCCTTTGAGTAATATTTATACCTTCCCCCGTCGCTGTCAGTACAAGTTGCATTTTGAGTTGGAACTAATTTACAATCTTTCGTACAAACCCCTCCAATACCATTATCTACTCCAGAATCACATTCCTCTCCACTTTCAACAACTCTGTTCCCACAAATCGAAGTAATTTCTCTCAAACTAACACTTCCAAAATAAGCAACATTATTCATTTGTCCTTTCATATTTGCTGTTGTTCCAAAGCTAACAATGTATCTTCCTTCAGAAGGAATCGTAAAATTACGCGAAAACTTTGTATCTCCATTCACCTTCCCCAGATAATAATAACCTCCCGAAATAGCTTGCCAATTATTATCTAAATTCTGAATTGCAACAACAACTTCACTATTAGGAGCATTTGCATTAAAACTTAATTCATACTTCTTCCCTGCAGCACCTTTTAGCTGAGCTGGTTCCTGGTAGAAATAACCATATCCTTGAATTGAAACATAATTACCGTTTTGATTGTTCCAAAAAGTAACTACTCCCTCATTTGCATTTTGAGAGTAACTCCAAGCTTGACTTCCTTTAGAGAAATCCCCATTATCCAAAATATTTCCAGAATAAACTACATTTCCAGTACTTTTTCCAGAAAATAAGTCACCAAACCATCCTGCAGAAATAAATACCGTCGAGAAAATAACTAAAGCAATTAAAATTACTCCAACCACTCCTCTTTTCATATCAAACACACATAGAAGATATTTAAATATATTTCGTTTAACAATTGTTATTTCTCCGGCACCAGTGCATAAAAACTATATTCTTTCAGAGCTTTGCGAGCAATTTCTTTAACATCTTCTGCTTTAACTTGTTTGACATTTTTCTCGTATTCAAAAAAATCTTTTGCATTTCCATCGGCCTCGTGCATTAAAAGCTGAACAAGATGTGCCTGAGAATCCTCCATTGAGATTTGATAATTTCCAATCATTTGCTCTTTTGTTTCTTTAAGTTCTTTCTCCCCCAAATTTTCTGAAACTTTTTTTAGTTCTTCTAAAATTAATCGTTTAACTTCCGCAACATTTTCTTTTTTAGTTCCGACATAAACAAAATTATAACCAAACCATTTTGTAATTGAAGAATCCCCTTTTATTGAATAAGCAAGATTTCTTTTTTCCCTTATCTCGCTAAACAATCTCGAAGACATTCCTCCTGCTAAAAGAGTAATCAAAACTTGAGCAGCATAATTATTTTTATCTTTGGAGCTAGGAACGTGATGAGCAAAAACTAAATTAGCTTGATCAATCCCTTTTCTCTTCTCAACCTTCACCATATTTCTATTTTCAACTTTGATCTTCGGGATTCTGCCTTTTTCATTTCCAAAAGTCTTTTCTGCAAACTTAATTATTTTATCGAAACTTGCATCCCCGACAACTGCCAAAATCATATTATTTGGTTGATAAACTTCTCTAAATTTCTCCAATATTCTTTTCCGATCAATTGAACTCATTGTTTTTTGGGTGCCAATCAATGGAACTCCAAACGGCTCCTTGAAAAGTGCAAAATGAATTCCATCAAAAATATGCAGCCGCGGATTATCTCGATACATTTTAATTTCTTCAAAAATAACCTTTCTTTCTTTGTCTAATTCTTTTTCATCAAACAATGGATTCTTCACCATATCTGACAAAACCTCTAAGGCAACCTGGAGTTTTTTGCTCGGCATTTTGCACCAATAAGCAGTCAGAGTTTCAGAAGTAAATCCGTTTAAATCTCCCCCATTTTTCTCGATTTCATGCGCAATTTGTTTCGCATTTCTCGTCGGAGTTCCTTTGTAAAGCATATGTTCAATAAAATGAGAGATTCCTTTTTCATGCAGCATTTCATTTATACCCCCGTTTTTTACACCAATAGCGACGCTGACAACAGGAACAGTTCTTTTTTCAAATATAACTGTAAGTCCATTTTTCAAAACCTTTCTGTAAAATTTAGGAACCATTTTCAAAATAAGTTAAAAGACTATTAAAAGCTAGCGATTCTCAACAACCAAATATCTTTCGCCGCCCACATTGAAATCATCTGTAAATTGCCATCTTTCTTTTATAAAATCCGTAAGCCAATTTCTTTGAACATAAAATTTCCTTCGGCTGAACCAGCTTTCCGTTGCAAAGCTTATTACCACTCTGTCAGCCAACGGCATAATCTCGTCCAAAAATCTCTTTGTATAATCTCTTTCAACTTTTTCTAAAGCGTCAACAACTTTAAACATGAAAACCACTCTAGGTTTAGGCATTTCTTTAATTAATTTCTTTACCTTTTCAAGTTCAAACAAGCTGCCATGAACCGCTCTTGCACTTTTTAGCTTCTCACTTTCAAAATAATTTTGCGTCAAGTTAACAAGTTGCCCAACGGCTTCAATACCAAGATAATTTACTTTACCATATTTCTTAAAGTAATTATAACTAAATCCATTCACTCCCGCTCCGAGATCAATTACCGAAAATTCTTTCGGAAGTTTTCTTAAAATCCGTCCATAAACTTCATCATAGTTTTTGTATCTTTCTCTAGTTGAAAGATGTTTTTTCAAAATTTCTTCTGCTTCTTTATCAGTCCATCTAAAGATCTTTTTACCTGAAAAGCCGGAATAGTTTATTCTAAGAAATTCTCTAACTTTCTTTACTATTTCTTCATCAGACAAGTCTTTCCTTTCATAAAGTTTTAAAATTTTTTCAACATCACTTCTAACTAAACCAGAGTAATTTGCTTTCTCCATTATTTTGTCAATCAATTCTTCTTTGTCCATCTTGCTTTACTGACACATTTATTTCCTTTCAAATAAAATCTATAGTGTTGTTTTAAATCTTTCACTACTCCAATTCTATTACTTCTTTCTATCATTCCATTAAATTTCTCCTCTTCAATCCACATTTCTTTCAAGTCAAAAATATTTTTTCCATTGAAATTTTTATCAATCCCCAGCGTCAAAGTCAATAATCCTGGCCCGCAACAATTCCCTTCATAATTGAGAGGTTCAACTGCTCTGATTAAAACTGCTTGCGCTTCGCCTTTCTCACCCGTAACAAAATTCAACATATAATACTTATGAACATTCTTTATCAAAATCGTTCCTCCTTCTTCCCACATATTCTGATTATCTTTTCTTTTCCCCAGTCGTGCCCACGACGCCGGATCGTCCTCTCCAAAATACGCTTCAGACTCTACAATTTTAGATCTCAACTCTTCACCATTAACAACTACAACCAGCACTTTTCCGATTAAATCATGCGCAACTTCGTCGGCTTTCCTTGAAAAAAATAGTTTTGAAATTTTCATAACTTTTTTAAGTAAAACTCGGTTAAAAATTATATGCCAATCAACGCGCACCCGGATTATATTGCTGCTGAAGGAGAATACCACAAAGCTCAAACGACTGAAGAAAAATTAAAATGTCTTCAAAAAATGATTTCTTTAGCACCAGCTCACAAAGGAGCAGAAAATCTCCGGGCAGAATTAAAGACCCGTTACAAAAAACTTCTAGAAAAACAGGAAAAGAATCGTAAAACCGGAAAATCAAAAAAAACGGGAATAAAAAAAGAGGACATGCAAGCGGTTATAATCGGCTTCACTAATTCTGGAAAATCTTCATTACTAAAAGAACTTACAAATACTTTCCCCAAAGTTGCTAAGTCTAATTTAGAAAAATTCACAACCAAAATCCCAACAATCGGGATGATGCCTTATGAATCCGTCCAAATTCAATTAATTGAAATTCCTGCACTTGAATCAGAATTCTTCGACCGTGGGACAACAAATACTGCAGATACAATTATAATGTTAATACAGAACTTTGAAGAAATAGAAAAAATAAATTCTTATCTTGAAAAAGCGCCGGGCAAAAAAATAATTGTTCTTTCTAAAGTTGATCTTCTCTCAGAAGAAGAAAAAAGAAAAATTCGTGCTCGGCTTCAGTCAAAAAAATATAATTTTGTTTTAACTTCTTCCTTTACTCAAGAAGGACTCGACGAACTAAAGGAAAAGATTTTTGCAAGTTTTGATAACATTCGTGTTTACACAAAAGAACCCGGAAAAGAAAAATCAAAAAAACCAATAATTATGTCTCCTCATTCAAGGGTAAAAGATGCTGCAGAAAAACTTCTCAAGGGCCTCTCTTCAAGAATTAAAGAAACAAAAATCTGGGGGCCATCATCAAAATTCCCTGGCCAAATCGTCGGACTTAGTCACAAATTAAAAGATCAAGATATTGTAGAATTTAAAATTCGTTAATTCACAACTTTTTCGTTTTCATAAATAATCATTTTTCTTTTTCTTAATTCTTTAAAAAACTCTTCATGAGGAACTACTGCTTCAGGAGAATAAACTCCTTTTTCAAGAATGTCCCCTCGCTTAACCATTTGGGAAATTATAGAAATTGTTCTTCCAGTGTCAACATTAGATCCTGCTTCTTCCCATCCATCCAAACTTTTTATGATACAGTTTAATTCTTTTTTTATCACCTTACCATTTTTCTTCCCTTCAATTTTCACCCACAAATTTTCAACTTCCTTATATCCTTTAGGAATTTTTAGTTTTTTCAAAACTTTGCTAGTGAATTCTATTGGAGAAACTTTAGTTCCATTAACGTCGATTTTTTCCTCAGAATTAAAACCCAAATCAATCAGAGTCTTTATTGCATTTATACTATGTTCCGGAAAACCAGCCATATAGTGGACATTTTTTAATCCTTTATTTCTGAAATATTTGTAAAAAGTGTAAACTTCAGAGTGGACTATACAATAAACAGTTTGTCTCCCTACTTCTTTGAAATCAAAGGTTCCTTGACATTTCATTCTGTCAGATTTATGAAATTTCCCATTGTAAAGAACCACTGGAGGTTTTGTGAACTCATCAAAAATGCTTTGAATTGAATAGGGTAAAACAAATTTTTTTACGTTGGAGTCCCAGGCAAAACCAAGACTAATTGATTCGACGCTATCTAAATTTCTTAGCCCATAAGAAGTCATAACATTAGCTATTCCGGGAGTAGAACCGCACCCAGTCAGATTAATTATTCCTTTTTTCTTGAACTCATCATGAAGTTTAAATTGTTCCAAGGTAATTTCGTAAAGTCCGCCCAAATCAACTACAGATTTTTTAGCAATTAAACACGCATTCATAATCGGAACATTAAAAATTAATTCAGCGCAGTTAACAACAACATCTGCTCCAGAATTTTTTATTACTTTCAAAAGATCTTTTTCATTCCTTAGATCAACCTTAGCAAAGCCCGCTTTTTTATTTTTAATCAAATCTTTAATATGACTTGGGTCTCTTCCACAAAGTAGAACTGAATAACCGCAATCAATCAAATCTTTAGCACAAATTTTTCCTTGCAGTCCGGTCCCTCCAAGAACAACAAAATCCCACCTCATCGGTAAAATAAGAAGAATGATTTTAAAAAACTAACTCACCCATAAGCAAGTTTGTGTAACCGATGAATTTCTTTATCTTTCCTAAAATCTTCTAGCAAAGAATTAATCTCTTTTACGACCGCATTTTTCAAATCTAACGGATGTAACTTTTTAGAAAGAAAATCCTCTTCAAGCTGAGAGTAATTAGAGTAAACCAAGTTACCTCCAAATTTATCTGGCCGTTCAATCACTATTTTTTCTCCCCGATCTTGTTTAATCACAAAAAAGAGATATTTTAGTAGTGCCATAAGGCCATTATTGGAATTTCCTTCAACACATTCCGCTTTATTTATTTTTTTCTTAACGGCATCTTCATCATCTAATAAATCAATTTTACTCGATTCTACACTAGAACTCATTTTTTCTCCAACCAATCCCCGAATAATTGGATTAATTAATTCTACTCTGGATTTATATCCAATTTTAGGTAAGTACTCCCTTGCATAAACCATTATCTTTCTTTGATCCATTCCGCCAAATTGAGCATCAACCCCCAAATATTCTTCATCTAATGCCTGCATCAAAGGATATATCACTCCCGAAAGCCTAGGATTTTCACCTGCAGATTTTACCGCTTCTGCAGCCGCATGTTTTGATTCATTAATTGTTGTAATAGTACTCAACTTTAATAAATCATTAAAATAGTTCTTATTTAATTGAATATCACTTCCCTTAACAAATTCCAATTTCTTAATATCTACACCAATAGATTTCAAAATCATGACAATTGCTTTTTGGTAGTAATTGTATCTTTTTTCCAAAATCTCCCATGGAACACTGTCAAGCGCAGCATGTAAATCTGCAAGTAAAATTTTTACTCTTAGTCCTGCCTTTAAAAAATCAGCAACCTTAAGCATCGGGAAAAAGTATGCGAATGAAACACTCCCAGTAGGCATTGTCCCCCAATAAACAGTGATCTCTTTTTTCTTCTTCAAAAGCTCTCTTAACTCATCCTCATTAATAACTTCTTGCAGATTTCTAGTAATTAAATTAAACCTATCCATTTCACTAAAAGTAGTTTTTTTCATAACCTAAAAATAAAAAAAGAATTATTAAATCTTTGCGTTGTCGTTCGCCTGCCGCCTATTCCAAAGCTTATTTATTATTGCAGTCAGCTTAAATCTAAATGATTTGTTATAGGTCAAAGTAAAAACTTTTTCCTTCTTTTCTTTAGGATCATAAAGCCCAATTCGATATACTCTCCCTTCTTCCAAATTAACTCTTCCTAAAACCGAACCGGGATAATACCGGTGTCTACCAATTAAGTCAAAAATCTGTTCAGAGTTGCTAATATTATTTACATAATCTCCAATTTTCAGGCTTTCATAATCTTCAATAATTAAAAGGATAAAAATGATCACGCCAGAAATAACAATAAATAATCCATTAGTAAAAGTGTCTCCACGATTATAAAATAAAAGTGTAACTAAGATTAAAGCAAGAGTATAATTAGCATATTTTATAGCAGGCAAAAGTTTCGTAGAAAGAGAGTATTCTAGTTTTTCCCGAATTAATTCAAAGTCGTTAAGCGTCGCAATAAATGAGCTTGAGATTTGTTTTTGAAAATCACTCTTTAACTCAATATGTTTTAAATCTTCATACATTTTAGAAACATACTCTCGTCCAATTTCATAACTCGTATAATTTCTTAAAGTATCAATAGTATACTCATCAATATGTTCTATAATTTTCTCATGGAAATTCTTTCCTAAATTCTTAGAAAGTTCAAACAGACTGACAAGCCTTCCTGCTTCTGCCGCTAACGAATCTCTTAAAACTGAAACCCTCGACAAAATCATAGAAAAAGAAATTGAAATCAAGAAACCAAATAAAAAAGAAACCACTGAAATCATTAATCTTACATCAAGCGCTTCAACTTGGAATACAGGAAGAAAATAATTAACTAAAAAGAAGAAAAGCAAAAAAGGAATTACCCAATAATAAAGATAAACATCAACTCCTTTTTTTATTTTAACCTCTTCCACATAAAAATTAAAAGAACTGGATTTTTAATTCTTTTGAGGTGTTAATCCAAATAATTTTCTTTATCTTGCTGGGAGTTTTAGCTGGAACTTTCACCGGCCTCTTCCACACTGAAACCACGCTAAACCGTCTTATTCTGAAAAATCATTAAGAAATCATTAAGAGATATTTAAAGAAAAAACTCGTAAAATGTATAGAAATAAAAACAACGGAGTGATGTTTATGAACTACAGAATAAGAGAAGACGGAAGAAAAATAAATATTTTCGATAAAGTCAATAGTATAAAAAGTGATATTAAAGCACTAATTCCAGAAATCGATGATGAGCAACTAATACCAATTCTATCACATATTAGAAATTTCTTTTATGGAGATTTACACTATGGGAAAAGAAACAACCCAGAAAACAAGAAGAGAAAAAGAAATTTAACAGAAGTGGAAAGAATTGTTCTTGATTATATGTTAAAAAAAGAACTTAATCCCAGCACAACTTATAGATGGTTTATTGCCTGTCGTGTTCCAGCAGATATAAAACAAAAATTAGCAGAAGGAAAAATTTCAACAAGAAGAGCAATGAGAATTGCGTCAAACATTAAACATGTCAGAGAAAGCAATAATGGGTTACTAGTTATGGAAGAAATAAATAATATTGTGAGGAGTTTATGATAAGAAACTATTTGCTTTTTGCATCGATAATTCCCTTTAAAAGGAAAACAATCATAATAACCGCTGAAACTAATAGAGCCCTCTCAAAAGTATCGCCTTCAAAAGTATTAATAAAAAATTCGAGTCCGCCTCCAATAATCCCAATAATAACTGCTCCGAGTATCTCAATCCATCCAACTATTTGTTTGAAGTTCATAGATAAAAAAATTAAACATTATTTAAATATCTTTTGAAATGGGAAATAAAAACAAACTCGCCTATCTTCCAACTAAAGAAGAAGTAATAAAATTATTTGAGAATATGATAGAACCTAAATGCTCTATGGCCACTTTTCTCGCTCTCACATCTGGCCTAAGAGTGAGCGAGGTAGCTAAATTAGAATGTACGGACGTAGATTTGCAAAGAAGAACTATTCGAGTAATAGATAGTAAAAATCCTAACCGAAAAAAACAAGGTTATGGAAAAGACAGAATAGCCAAAATCCCAATGGTGGCAGTCTCTCCCCTCAAACAATGGTTAAAGATTGTTGGGGGAGGGAGATGGCTTTTTCCTTCAAACAAAACGCCAGATGTCCATATAAGCAAGAAAACTTTAGATAACTGGTTTTACGACGCAAGAAAAAGGGCAGGCCTTGATAGAGTAGATTTAAAAATAAAATATAAAAAACCAACAAGATATAGAACAGAAACAAAAACCTATCTTATCCGATTCCATTCAATGAGACACTTTTTTGCCACGTATGTTCTTGAAAGAACCCGTGATATTTACCTCGTATCAAAACTATTAGGACATAACCAAGTATCAACCACTCAAAGATATGCACAGATGTCCGATAAACAAATGGAAGAGGGAATTAATTGGGCATTTCAAAATCCAGTTAGAACACAAATGTATGAAAAAGACCCATTACGAGCAGTGAATTATAATATTCCAGAAATAGCAAAAAGGGAAAAAACGCCGATAGAGATTTTAGAAGAAAGATTTGCAAGAGGAGAAATTTCAGACATAGACTTTGCAAATAAAATGAGACTTCTTAAACTAAGAAAAGAATACCTCGCAGAAAATCCACAACAAGAAAAACACAAGGAGGTATAAAAATGAATTTCAAAGGTCATATTAAATTTGCTTTAGGAGTTGGTTTAGTTGCAGTATATTTTCTGCAAAATCATATAACTATTAATGCAAGAGCAATATTATTTTATCTTCCATTTTATCTTTGTGGTACAATTATCGTTGATAAGATTGAAAGGCCAACGTCAGTACATCACAGAAGCTTTCTTCATAGTCGCAGAGTGCTTTTGTTAAGTATAGCATTGATACCATTTCTTTATTGGAAAATGATGAATTCTCCATTTCTTGTTTGGTGGATTTTTACTTATTCTTATTGGGGAATGGGACTAGCAGGAATTCTTGGCCATAGCGTTCATTTAATCGGAGATAGTCTAACCGGACGCCTACCACGATAACATGGATTAAAAAATTGCTTTCTTAAATTCGTCTAAAGAAGAAGTTATTATTGTGCCATAGATTTTATCTAATTTAGATTTTTTAGCTAAATCCACAAATCTCTTCTCACCAAACAGAATATCACAATATGAAACTCCCATCGTAAAACCAAATAAGTCGTATAAGTCATTGTCTTCAATTTTTTTATTAAAATCTCTATCTCTTCTATCTGTTAATGAAAAATAACTATAGGTTGCAGGAAGTTGTTGAAATAAATTTATCCAATCTTTTTCATTCATATTTTCATTAATAAGGAAATCATTTGGAAGATTCATCTTTTTATGAATAATCTCCATTTGTGGAAAAATAATGCCTCTAAAATAATTTGCCATAACTACTTTATATTGCATAGTTTTATCTTTCAGAGTTCTTTCTTTTCTACGCACTTGTTCAAATCTTTCTGCATCCTTTATAAAACTAGAACTTATATCTTTTCTTTCAGAAAGAAGCAATAATCTCATTGTTTCCACAGAATTAACTTTTTTAATCATTTCTTCTTTTTTATCTTCGGGCACATCTCCCTGTATTGTAGGCTGGGCTCCAACAAGATTTGAGATTCCTTGTTTTATTATTCTAGACTTAATATCTATATCCCCTTTACCTATTTTATTATGAAACAACCGAATAATCTCTGATTCAACTATCCAATCATTAAAAGGAAATATTGAATATCCATTTGATAAATCCATCATGAAATTTATTAGTTTTTCTCTTCTTTCTTTATTGCTTATCCTTCTTGCTTCTAAAATATTAACTAAAGAGATAACAACTCTAAGATTTCCTTTATCAACTTCTTTCTTTATTTTTGAAGCTACCTCGTAATACTCTCCTTTTCCATCTTGCCACCCTTTCGCTAAATAAATCCATTGATTTTGGTCTAGGTAAATATATCTCATAAAGAATTGAAGAACTGGATTTATTAAAACATTACTTTAGGAGAGATAATATTTCTAAGAATGATTTAAATCATTTAAATAGTTTAAATACATTTATAAACCATATTCACTCCTTATTTAGAACATATTTAATCCATAAATAATACAATGGCTCCAGAGATAAGATTCACAATAACAAAGAAGCTAGATGATATTCTAAAGAAAATTTCAACTGAATTAGGAGTGGATAAATCAGATTATGTAAGAAGTTTGATATTGAACGACTTAAGAAATAAACAAAATCATAAGGTGAAAAAATAATGGCAAAGAAAAAAGATTACTCAAACTGGAGCAAAGATGAATTGCTTAAGGAGATTGACGCATTAAGAAAACAAAAAACGTATGGGCTAGTTTGGG
>CAZFDH010000008.1:0-20079 GCA_964518155.1 Candidatus Woesearchaeota archaeon | reverse complement strand
TTCAGTTAGCACAAGCTAATGTTTTTGTTATCATTTTTATACTGTGACGTATACTTATCCTTATTTGGGTTCTAGCATCTCTGTCACCGCATTAGATACTTGGGATTCCGATACAAGTAGTTGCACTTCTTCTCGTCCAGTATCTACCTCTACTTCAATCTATAACTATGGGAGGGGAAATGGAAATGGTTATATTGGTTCTGGCAAATGGAATCTTTGTTCGGGCTCATTATCTTCTGCTAGTTTAGATGTCGATTTTTACTACAAAACCTCTGACTGGATTTCAGCAGATACTGATTACCAATATTGTGATGTTCCTTACACAAATGATGTTGATATCGACAGTGTGATTTATGGAGATACTGATGTAAATTGTACTGTGGAAGTTATAGGAGATATAAGTAATCCTGACCAGATTAAAGCTAAGTGGTATGTAAATGGTGACAGAGTTTTTACTGATGATTGCGAAGGATATGGATGTGATGATCATTCTGATCCTTCTTGGGAACATAAATTTACGTTAGATGAATCTGAATATTCTAAGGGAGATGAAGTGTATTGTATCGGAAGAGGAGATGGAGAAGACGGAGGACATGGAGCATATGAAGAAAGTTCTAAAATCATTGTTTCTAATCGTGCTCCGACGATGTCAGGCGTGAACTTAAATAAAGATGTTGCAGTATTCGAAGAGGCAATTTCTGTTTCAATTGCCGGAGAAGCGGACGGAGATCAAGATTCTTTATCTCTATACTGTTGCAATGGGGAAAGTTGCACCCCCTCAATATCTAACCATGATTTCTGTTATTCGGTTGGCAATGATTATCCTTATATTTTACAATGTAATGGCCAATCCACTGGAACTAGTGGAACACAAACAGTAAGATGCAGATCTTACGATGGAGAAGACTATTCTTCAATTTATTCCGACACATATCTAATGAACGACACAATGATAATTAATATAATTTCTCCTGAGGATTGGTTCATATTTAATGAAACAGTCCCGACAGCAAGATTCAATGTTTCAACATCTCAGAGCGCAGATGAATGCAAATATAGTTTTGATTATGGTGAAATAAATTATACTATGAGTAGGTATAATTCTACCTATTTTTATGATGTTAATGAAACAATGGTTGATGGGTGGCACGATCTTACATTTTATTGTGATAAATCTCTCGACGGCAACTGGGTCTTTAGAGAGTCAGAAGGATTTGAAGTTGATTCTCTAAATGTAACTAGATGCAGATCTCTATATACTCGGAACAGAGATTATATTTTGACCAATAGTATCTCTAATTCTGGTACTTATTCTCAATGTATTTCATTTGCAGACTTTAACATTTCACTAGATTGCAAAGGGGGAGAGATAGATGGGACAGATGAAGGAGGATTTGGAGTGCAGGATTCAGGTGGTGCAGAGGCAACATTAAAAAATTGCATCATTTCTGATTGGGTGATCGGAGCAATGATTGATCAGGGATTGGACATTGAGAATACGAGTATCGTCTCAAATGGGTGGGGGGTAGAAATGGAGTACAATGATGAATTTCATTCGATTATAAATAATTCAGCAGTTATGCATAACGAAAAAGGAATAGTGTTAAAGTACTCTACTAACTTTACACTCTCTAACTCAAATGTTTCAAATAATTCTGAAGGAGGAATTACTCTTTTATCTAGATATAGTGATGAGTTATCTGTAAACAACAGCTTTTATAATAATTATTTTAACAATACTATTAACATTAATTTTTCTACAGATAAATATTATAATTCTTGGAATATTACGAAAACATTAAAACTTAATATTATTGGAGGAGACTATATCGGGGGAAACTTTTGGGCTCAGCCAGATGGAAATGGATATTCGGAAACATGTTATAACTCTGATGGAGATGGCATATGTGATAATCCTTATACAATTGGAACTTACAACATTGATTATTTACCTTTGACTCCCTATGATATCCTTGGTCCTCCCGATGACACCCACAAATTCTATATCAAGAATTCAACTAATGATGCTGTTGCTTGGATTGGAAGTGAAGGAAATATTGTTCTGGGAGGATCATGCTTCTCGGGAGGAAGTTGTGATAGTGCAGGGACTGGTGGAAGCTTTATTGTGAAGAATAATTTAGGTCAAAATGTTGCATTCATTAATTCAACTGGAGACTTATGTGTTGAAGTCGGTGATTGTTCTGATGAATCTGCCACATGTAACCCGACGACAAATGCATTTATTGTTAGAAATTCAGCGTTAGTAAATGTAAGTTATATTGACTACACCGGAAATCTGTGCTTAACAGGAGAACTGTACGAAAATGCTCAGCTATAAAGTAAGATTTATAAAATATGAAAACTAAAGATAATAAGATGAAAAGAGGAAGAAAAAGTTTGTTGGAAAACAGACCACTTATGTTTTCTTTAATATTCATTATTGTTTCTTTGTCGACGGTAATTGCAGGAGATTTGATAGTTAAGAACGGAGACTTATATGTTGATTCTTCTACGAATAGACTAGGGATTGGAACTTCGACGCCTGCAAACCCATTACAAATAATGCAGGACTCAAATACTTATATGAATGTTACTGCTTACAATATCGGAATTGAAGAAGGTTCATTGAACGCAAACGGACCAAGGTTTACACTAGGATGGTCTGGAGGTCCAGTAGGCATAATTGATTTAATTTTCGCAAACAGAAATACTGAGGGACTCAGAATGGGAACACTTTATGCTTACCCTGTTTCAATAATCTCGAATGGTGGAACTGCGATTTATATTGATACAACTAAGAAAGTTGGAATCGGAACTAATCTTACTGATCAAAAATTAAAAGTTTTAGGAAGTGTTAATATCACAGGAGATATTCACTATGATGGCTCATTAATTCCTTATTCTCCGATGATGGTTGAAAGTGTTGACGGCGGACAATCAATCTTAGGAATGAAAGCAGACAACGGAGAATGGGTTGGATGCGGAGTGTTTTACAAATCGGAAAGTAGTTCTTATGAATGGCAATGTAAACCAATGCAAGAAGTTAACGATAAATTAACAAAGAACGAGGCGAGAAGAAATTGTGAAAATCAGAATATGATCTTTGATTCAGGAAGCTGCGTGGGTTTAACGGAAAACAATGATGGAAACAATGTTGAAGCTAATGTTGATTTGTAAATGACTAATCTGGTTATCTTAAAATTTTTTGTGAAACTCTTATAAATTTTTGAGATTTGATTTTCCCGATTCCCACTATAATTTTCGACTTCGTCGAAAGACCCACCCTATATGTTTGTGAAAATCAAAATAGTTCCATCCGAGTTCATCATGACAATCTTTATTAATTAATTTCCTTTAATTTGATTATGCAATTCAAAGAGGGGACGCCGTTATATTCTTATGAAGTTCACCGGGAAGGGGGAGAAGATATAATCTATATTAACTATGTTGGCGCGCCATTTTCTCCGAGCCTGGAAGAATCGGGTGAAGTAATGGACCGGACGATTGATGCGCTGATTGAAAATCCAAACGTTTCAAGAATTGTTTTTGTTCAACAAAAGAATTACAATTATGATTTTAAAGAAACAGCAATGCTTTTGGAAATTGCGCAATTGTATGTTTATTTTTTGAAACAAGAAAAGATTTTGTCGAAAGGCAAACTTATTACAAATCAAGAACAATTTTTTTCTCAGAGGTATAATGATTTGTTTTCATTCCTTTTTATTTTGAAAAAAGACCCGGTTGCAGCTTACGCCGATCTTAGAAGGTTAATCATTGAAGGGAAAGTTTTGCTTGATCGTCTTGACGTTAACGCTAAAGTTGACCAACGAAATTATCTTTCTTTTTTAGAAAAATTATTTAGTGTTCTTGGAGAAACAAAAATTATCAAAGAAGCGATGCCACATATGGAAGGCTATCAGAAAGGCGACCGTGAAATTTACAATAAAATTTTCAATCCAGATATTATTCCTAATTTTAGTTTTACTCGTCTTGTTTCGGATTTGCCCGACGACTCAGAAATTGTTGATCAATATAAAATTTCGAATGAAGAATATGATGAATCACTTGTCACGATTCTTAAGAAAAAAGATGGAGCAAAACTAGTTTATCATCTTTCTCCTCCGGAACATTCTTTGGATGAAGATCAAACGATGTTGTTGAATTTGGCAAGAGGGGTTTTGATTGAACATCAGCCGAAGGCGGAAGAATTTGTTGATACAGAGAGGACAAGACAAGTTTTTTTTAATGTCTCAAAAGATTTGCTTAGGGATTTGGCGGAGAGCAAAAATATCCGGCTGAGTTATTCCGATCTGAATAAACTTGCGACGATTTTAGTAAGACATACAATCGGTTTTGGTCTAGTGGAGATTTTGCTTCAGGATAAAAAACTACAGGATATTTCTTTGAATGCGCCGATTCCTCGGACTAATATTTTTGTAAAACACGGAGATTATGATGAGTGCGCGACGAACATTTTGCCCAGTCAAGAAGATGTTGATTCGTGGGCGGCTAAGTTTAGAATGATTTCAGGCAGACCACTTGATGAAGCAAATCCTATTTTAGATACTCAACTTGAAATTGGAAAAATTAGGTCAAGAATTGCGATAATTCAGCCGCCGCTTTCTCCGGATGGTTTGGCTTATGCGATAAGAAGACATAGAGAAGAACCGTGGACGCTGCCACTGTTTGTGAAAAATAAAATGATTAATCCTTTGGCAGCAGGACTAATGAGTTTTTTGATTGATGGGTCGAGAACACTTTTAGTTGCAGGAACTCGTTCTTCAGGTAAAACCTCGCTGTTAGGAAGTTTAATGCTTGAAATAATTCCGCGTTATAGAGTAATAGTTATTGAAGATTCTCTTGAACTACCTGTTGAATCTATGAGAAATTTGGACTATGATATTTTGAGAATGAAAGTGAGGTCGGCGTTATTAAAGGGTTCGGCTGAGGTTTCGGCTGACGACGGGATCAGGACTTCTTTGAGACTGGGAGATTCATGTTTGATTATTGGTGAGGTTAGAAGTGTTGAAGCGAAAGCGTTGTATGAAGCGATGAGGGTAGGAGCGCTGGCAAACGTGGTTGCAGGAACAATTCACGGGGCGTCGCCTTATGGTGTTTTTGACAGAGTTGTAAATGATTTAGAAGTTGCGCCGACGTCGTTTAAAGCGACAGATATTATTGCAGTTGCAAATCCGATTAAATCTCCGGACGGATTACATTCATGGAGAAGACTTTTGCAGTTGGCTGAAGTAAGAAAACATTGGAAAAGCGATCCGATGGAAGAAAAAGGATTCAGTGATTTATTGAAATACAATGTTGAAAAAGATGAACTTGAAGCGACGGATGATCTGATTAATGGGGACAGTGATGTGATTAAAGATATTGCGGCGAATGTAAAAGGATGGGCAGGAAACTGGAACGGCGTCTATGATAATATTTTACTTAGAGCAAAAATAAAAAAAGAAATTGTTGATGTTGCAAATAAAATGAACCGGCCGGATTTGCTTGAAGCAGGATTTACGGTTTTGTCTAATGATCGTTTCCACAAAATTTCTGAAGGTGTAAAAGAAGAAATAGGTTTACCTATGAGCGAAAGAGTTTTCCCAGTTTGGCAAAGCTGGCTCATGAAAGAAGTTAAAGGGAAGAAGATTTATTAAACGATTTTTCTTTAAATTATATATTGAATTGGCGAATGGTAAGTGAGCCCCGCCCGCCAGCGCTTCGCTCCCCCTGCCACCACCCAATCAAACTAAAAGAGGAAATGAAATGGCTGGAAGAGATGTAAAAGATATTCTGAATAAATATAGTGCTAAAATAGAAGGGCAAATTAAAGTTGATGGAAAAGGAAAAAATTACAGCCGTGAATATGTTCAGTTTAGAAATGAACGCTCAAGAGAATTTACGAGCTATGAAAGATGGTGCAAGAGTTTAGGAAGTTTAATCAAAATTAATTTTAGCAAAAAAGATGAAGAAAAAGTAAGAAAACAAATTGAAATTGCGCATCTTGAAATAGAACCGTGGCAAGCTTTGGGTTTGAGTGTTATGGCTTTTTTGGCGGTATTCATGCTAGGTTTAATTTCTTCAGTTGCAATTGCGTTGATTTCTAGCGACGGCTCAATAGGAGGAATTGTAACGAGTTTCCCTCTTTTATTTTTCTTTTTGATGACTGTGCTATCTATGTTTTTGTTTTACTTTTTCAACGGTTATCCGCAAAGACTTGCAAATAAGTGGAGACTTAAGGCAAGTTCTCAAATGGTTCCGGCGATTTTGTATCTTGTTGTTTATATGAGACACACTCCGAATTTGGAGAAAGCGATTGCGTTTGCGTCGCAGCATTTACAATATCCACTTGCGCTAGATTTTAGAAAAGTTTTCTATAATGTTGAAATAGGGAAGTTCTCGACGATAAAAGAAAGTCTTGATAATTATTTGGAAATATGGAGAGATTATTCGATTGAGTTTATTGAAAGTTTTCATTTGATTGAATCGAGTCTGTTTGAGCCGGACAACAACCGAAGAATCGCGACGCTTGAAAAATCTCTGCAAGTTGTTTTGGATGGAGTTTATGATAAAATGCTAAAGTTTACTCACGATGTAAAATCTCCTCTTACAAATGTTTATATGCTTGGAGTGGTTTTGCCGACGCTGGGACTTGCTCTTTTGCCGCTTGCTTCTGCAATGCTTGGAGGGTTAATTAATTGGGTTCATGTTTTTGTTTTCTTTAATTTGATAATTCCGTTTTTTGTTTTCTATTTAGTTGACAAAGTCTTGTTGATGAGGCCTGGAGGATATGGTGATGCGACACTACTAGAAAAAAATCCACTTTATCCCAAATTTCAATCTAAAAAGCCATACTTAATTGCGTTTTTGATTTGTTTGCCTTTCTTTTTGATTGCGCTCGTTCCGTTAATTTTTCAATATACTCCAATTCCTCAGTGGATTGGAATGGAAAAAGATTATAGTTTTTCGCAGCTTGGCCTGAGTTTATTTGGAAATGAAAATCTCTTTGACTTTAAACAAACCGACGGAGGTTATGCAGGTCCGTTTGGTGTTGGCGCGCTGGTTTTAGGAATGTTCTTCCCGTTAGGAATTGCACTATTCTTTTCAATGTCTTACAGAGCGAGGACGAAAGAATTAATTATTGAACGGGAAAAAACAAAACAACTTGAAATGGAATTTAATAATTCACTTTTCCAACTTGGGAATCGTCTTGGAAATGGGACGCCCCCGGAACTGGTTTTTTCACGTGTAGCAGAATCTTCTAAAGGCTTGATGACGGAGAATTTTTTCAGGATGGTTAACTATAACGTTCAACAGCTTGGAATGAGTGTGGAAAAAGCAATTTTTGATCCGATGCGAGGAGCAATTTTGTATTATCCTTCAGATTTAATTGCGACGAGTATGAAAGTTTTGGTCGAGTCTTCTAAGAAAGGTTTGAAAATTGCAGCTTTGAGTTTAATGTCTATTTCAGAATATGTAAAAAATATTCAGAAAATTACTAATCGGCTTAGAGATATGCTTGCGGAAATTGTTTCGGATATGAAAAGCAATATGACTTTTTTGGCGCCACTCTTATCCGGAATTGTCGTCGGACTTGCAGCAATGATTACCGCGATTTTGAATAAACTTGATATTGCCGCTTTGTCGGGGGATGCAACAACTTTGGGAGGATTTGGTTCGCTACTGCAAATATTTGATTTGACTCAAATGATTCCGCCGTATTATTTACAAATTGCGGTTGGGCTTTATATTATAGAAATTATTTTCATCTTGTCTTCGGCTCTTGTTACAATTGATTCGGGGGACGATGAACTTGAAAAGACAAATAAGACTGGGAAGAATTTGTCAACAGGAGTTTTACTTTATTTTGTAACTGCTTTGATTTCAAGTTTGGCGTTGTTTGTTTTAGCTAGCGTAGTGCTAGGGAACTTTTAGTTAAGTTTATTAATTTGGATTTAGTTTTTGGTTTATGGAGAAAAGAGGAATAGAATTTGAAGTTTTAGGATGGCTGATTCTTGTTACTATCGGGTTAGCTATTTTTCTTGGAGGATATTTTATTTTGAGGGCTAAAGGAATTGATGCAATTGAATTTTTGAAAAATCTTTTGAGGTTTGGAAGATGAAAAAAGCAATGATTGGAATTGACAAGCTTATGATTTTGATTTTAGTTGTTTTGACAGTACTGGCAGTTTTAATGTTTGTTTTCAAGGCCGACATAAATTCTTACATAAAAAATTTGCCGGGATATTCTGTGCCAGAAGATGAAGTGATAGATATTTCTGAACTACCTGAGGATCAGCAAATTTATTTTGATTGCGTTCAGATAGGAAAGATAGAAAATAATTTTGTTTACTTAAAGGAAGATTTAGAATCTGATCAAGCTTTTTTGACATTTGTTGAGATTGATGGGGTTCGTTTGGATGTTGGGAGAGATAATATTGGATATATTGATGGAACTGAGATTTTCTTGAGGCCTGGTCTTTCTGAAAACAAATTAATTTATTATGATCTTCCAAGACTTCCGACATTTTGGGAATTGGAATTAATTGAGAATTCAAGGATTTTGGCAGGAAACCTTCTTTGTGTTTCTAGTAATGATCTAGAAGAGTTAAATTTTAAACATGAAGAAGAAATAAATTTGTTAAGGGGAGTTAGCTCTTCTTCTTTGATAAATCTTATTTTAGGATATGGGATTGATGATAAAATTTCTCTGGGTTGGAATTTTGTAGACAACAAGCCAATAATTGTTTTAATGCCAAATAAAAAAACGTTACCTCCTGAAGCTAATAATGGAATTATCTATTCTGCAGATGAGTTTGATGAAATTCGAGATGGAGGATATTTATCTAAAATTGATGAAAAGGATTTAATTAAAATAAGAGATTTAGCTTCTTCTAGAAGTCCTCAGCAGTTCTCAGAAGTTTTGAAGGGGTTACTTGAAGAAGATAATGGGCGAGCAAAATATTATTTAGAATCTCCTGACGGGGATAGTAGTCTTTATGGGCCAGAGTTGAATGAGATCAATCAAGAAAAATTAAATATTATCCTTTATGGAGTTGAAGATGTTTCGTCGTTTGAGGCGAGAAAGGAGAATAACATTGGCACACAATTAGGAGAGTTTAGTTTATCATGAATAAAAAAGGAATTTTAGTTGGTGAAGCGTTAAGAATTATTTTAGCAGTTGTCAGCATCGGACTTTTGATTTATTTGGCGGTGAGTCTTGTGGGATTGTTGAATTACAAGGGTGAAATTGAACAGGCGAAAGCAAGTCTTAGTGAAATAATCAGTTTATCTGAAGAACTAGATGAAAGTCAATCGGTTAATTATTTTATTTCTTCTCCGGAGAATTGGTATTTGATTTTTGCTGAAGAAGAAAGTTATGTTCCAGGAGATTATCTTTCAAAAAGAACTAAGTTGCCTGACGAATGCAAAGAAAATTGTCTATGTATTTGTCCCAAAAAGACTTCAACTAGTTCTGCAGGAGTCGGCGCTCCAGGAATTACTACTGAAACACTTAGTTGTGATGAAGGTTATTGTGTTAATCAAGAATCAGTTGTTGAAGGTGATGTGGTAGAAGGAATAAAGCTTAGAGAAGAAATTAGTTTGAAAAAAGAAGGAGGAAAACTGATTATTGATAAGAATGAAAAATAGAGGAACGATTATTGTTGAAGGGCTTTTGAGCAAGCTGCTTTGGATTGCGCTTTTTGTAATTTTGGCTGGCGCGCTTTATTTTATGTTCAAAACTTTAATGGGGTAAAGATTAAAAATTAAGTTTACGTTTTGTTTATATGAAAAAAGGATTTATGACTGCTGAGATGATTGCAGTTCTTGTTTTAGCACTGGCGGGATTTTTAATTGTGATATTAATGTACTCTCAGTTGAACTGGAGCGGAGAAGTGGATAGAGAAATTTGTCATGACTCTGCTGTTTTGAGGGCAACTTCAGAAGAAGTAGTTGGTTCTACTGAAACAATTCCGCTTAAATGCAAAACTGAAAAGATTTGCGTTTCTGATAATTTAATTGGGAAAGGAGATTGTCAAGAGGAACTGGGTGAAGAATATAACAGTGTGAAAATAACTTCTAATAAAGATAAAAAACAAGAACAGTTAAACAAAGCTTTGGCTGTTGAAATGGCTGACTGCTGGTCGATGATCGGTGAAGGGAAAATTAGAGTTTTCAAAGAATTGGTCGGGCCGGAATTAATTGGAATGGATTCAAGAAAATGTGTTGTTTGCTCTAGGATTTCTTTTGATGGTTCTTCTGTCGAAGGAATGAAAGAAATTAATGGTTTATCGGAATATCTTTTGACTCGACAAATCGGCGTAACTGAAAAAACTTATTGGGAATATCTTAATGGTGTCAAATCTGTTGAAGAAATTCAAGCATATGGAATTGATATAACCCAACTTTCAAGTTTGAGTTTGAATCAAAAGGCGGTCGTTTATGTTGAGTCTGGAGATTATGGTTCTAAAATTGCACTAGTTGATTACAAACCAGAGTCGTTTGAAGAATTGAAATGCAGTTCAATTGAAAGCACTCCTTAGATAAATTTATAACAATAATTCATTTAATCTTTTAATGGAAGAGGATAATGATGAAGTGCTTTTGTCAATTGTAATTTTTATTGTTTTAATTGTTGGCACTTTTTCTGTGTGGTTTTATTTTCCTCAGCGTTCAGCGACGGGAGCGCTTATTTATGAACAAGGTTATGCAAAAGAAATTGCGCTTTTGATTGATTCTTCAAAGCCCGGGATGGAATATGTTTTAGATTTTTCAGACGGAATTGAGATTGCTCAGAAGAATGAATATGGCGGCGAGAATGTTTTTGTTGACGAGAACAGCGTCACGGTCAAACTTGCGAACAAAGGCGGTTACAAATTTGAATATTTTTCAGACTATCTTGTTGAGGCTAAAGTGGATAAAGAAAAATTAATTTTGAGTGTGAAAGATGAATAAACGAGGAGAAAAATTACTTTCGATCTGGATGATTTTTATAATTGTGTTGGTTTCGATTGTTCTAATTGGCGCGGTGAATTGGTTTTATTCAATAGAAATTGATGTTCGAGGTGATCAAGCAGTTATTCTTTCTGAAAGAGTTGGGAGTTGTTTAAATTCTGCTTCGATTGAAGAAATATTGAAGGATGATTTTGATTTGGCTTCTTATTGTGATTTGAAAGAAGAACAGTTTGGAGAGGATCTTTATTTGTTTGTAAGTGTTAGCGATTCTAATGGAGAGAAAATTAGAGAAGATATTTTTTATGGCAACAAAGATTTGGAAACTCAGTGCGGAATAAAGGAATTGGGAGTAAAGGCAGAAAATTTTGCTTCTTGCTCTAAAACTAAGGAGTTACTTTTGGGAGGAGAGGAAGTTACCATTTTTACAGGATCAAATAAAGAAGGAGAAAGATTAGTATGAAAGGAGCAATCGGGACAACTATTACTTGGGCGGCAGCGACGATAATTGTATTCTTTATTTCACTTGCATTTTTGGCAATTGTAGGAGTAACGTTTGCAAAGAATAGTCTCCCCTTTATTGGAGAAAAAAATGAAGCGAATTTTGAAGGGGCAGATTTTGGTGACAGTCAAGACGGGCGAATGCTTGAAAATATTTTGAAAAGCGAAGTGGAACTAAATGGAGAAAAAACTTCTTTTGAAGAAGCGTTCGCAGAACTTTATGGAGATGATGAAAAGCTATACGAAATGATTGATAAAAATATTGATGAGTGTATTGATTATTATTTTAGAATTCCGTCAGGGTATGCTTACCGATATGATGAATTCAAGGGAGAATTTGGTGAAGGTATTACGAATGGAGTTATTAATGATCTTGGGAATGTTAAATATCAAATTGTAGAGGGCGATGAAAAAATTGAAATCGAATTTGGAGGGAAATTTAAATGCTAAACAAAAGAGGAGACCCGTCAATAGTTTTACTCGTTTTATTAGTTGTAGTTGTTTTTTCGGGAGCGATTTACAGTTTTATTTCCAATTCGAGAAACGTTGACGCAAAACTTTCGGCAGTAGGAAATGTTGATGATATTTTGTCTGAAGAAGAAAAATTGAATTCTTATCTGCAAGCAAGCGCGCAAAGAACTTTTGCTCAAACTTATAATGGTTTTGTTTATTCAAGAAGTTATATGGGAACGCAAATTGTGGATGCTCAAGGGAATTATGAATTTTCAAGTTTGAATTCGGCATGGAAAGAAGATTTTAAATCTAAATTAAAAAGCAGATTTATTTTGGAATTTTCTAAATATGAATATGAAAAAGGCTTTAGTGATTTTGTTAAGGAAGGAAATTTTGAAGTAGAGGAGAATGAAGAAGGTTTTGTTTTTGTTTTTAATGAATACAATTTAACCGACGAGAAAGATGGTTATGAAGCGAGGCTAAAGTTTTCTCCTCAAATAACTGTAAGTTATTTGGATTATGGGTTGGAAAGTTTTGATGAACTTTATTTTGTTAAAGAAGAGTGTAAAGTTAAGAGCGGCGAAAGCGAGATAGAGACTTGTTTTGGTTCTTTGGAAGGATTTAATGCCGATGTTTCTAAATTCAGAGAAAATTATCTTGTGAAATTAACAAGCAAGAAAGATTTTAGTTTAGCCGGGTTTGATTTTGTGGAAGCAGAGTTTGTTATGAAGTAAGATTTAAAAAGATAGATTGATTAAAGTGGATATGAATAAAAGAGGACAAGAGGGAACTGGACTTGGAACACTTTTTGCAATTGTTCTTGGTGCTATTGCTGTCATCTTAGTTGGTTATCTTATGTATAATTATTTTGGAAAAGTTAATGAAGTTCCTGGGGCGCTTCCAAGTGCGTTGACGGTTGCTGCTCAAGCATGTAAACTATCTGCAGATAATAATGATCGGACAGGTTATTGCAGTGATTTCAAAGAAGCTAAAATTGCGGGAGTTACAAATTATATGAATTGCGATTATATTAAAACTGCTTATGATACAGAGTTTGAACAGACAACTGTGGAATGTAGTTCTGATCAAGGGACAAATTATTGTGATGATTTGAATGATAATCCTAGCTACGACGGAAAAGCAGTTGTTAATGGTGTTGCTTGTGAAAAGGCTGAGGCTGCGCCACCTGTTAACGATGGACCTTAATTAAATTAATTTCTAAATAAAATGGCAGACGATTATGGATATTCTCAGAGAAGGAATAAATCTAAAGATAAAAGGCGAGAGAAGAAAAAACATCCTTATCGACAAGGCGGAAAGCATCGCTCTGAAGAAATTGGTGTGAAGAAATAATCTGCTTCTCATGATATTTGGCGTTTTCATCTAACTCGCAGTCTCGTTAATAAATTGTGCCCACCCGCCCGCCCAAGATGGTTCGGCTGAGGTTAATTTCTGTTGTTTTTGAAATTGTGTATTATTGATTGGTCTTCATATGATAATTTAGAATTGATTAACCTTAAATTTTCCAATAGAATTATAAATTATTTTTCTGTTATTGTTTTATGTATGAGGTGATTGTTCTTTATGTGATGGGTCTGGCGGCGGTTCTATTTGCGACCGTTCAAGATATTAAGACGACGGAAGTTTCGGACTGGCTTAATTATTCTTTGATCTTTTTTGCTTTGGGTTTTAGATTTTTTTATTCACTATTCTCGGAAAATGGATTTAGTTTATTCTATCAAGGGTTAATTGGGCTTGGTTTGTTTTTTGTAATTGGGAATGTTTTATATTATGGGAAAATGTTTGCTGGAGGCGACGCTAAACTTATGATCGCGCTTGGCGCTGTTTTACCGTTTGAATTTGATTTTTATTCTAACGTAATAATTTTTGTTTGGTTTTTGTTTTTGTTTTTGATTGCAGGAGCGATTTACAGTTTGACGGCTGCTGGTAGTTTGGCTTATAAAAATTATTCTTCTTTTAAGAAAGATTTTTTGAAACGTGTTAAAAAAAATAAATTATTTATTTGGGCAGCGTTGATTTTTTCTTTATCGCTTTTTGTTTTAAGTTATTTTGAGATTTTGTTTGCATTATTAGGTATTTTTGTTTTGATTTTGCCGATTGTTTATCTTGCAGCTAAATCTATTGACGAAGTTTGTATGGTGAAAGTTGTTCTGTCTTCGCGGCTTAGAGAAGGAGATTGGCTTTATGAGGATGTTAAAGTTAAAGGTAAAGTTATCAAAGCTAAATGGGATGGACTTACAAAGAAAGAAATTTTATTCTTGAAAAAACATAAGAAGAAAGTTAAAATCAGACAAGGAATTGCATTTGTTCCGGTTTTTTTAATTGCTTACGTTTTGCTTGGAATTAAGGTAATCTTTTAGGGAACCAAGCGTAGTCTTTTTGTGGCCCCTCCCGTCCTCCCTCGGACGCTTCGCTTAAATCCGGATTAGTATTTGATTCTTCAGTGCCCGCCCTCCCGCCCTGTTGGGGTTTGGAGGATAGATTATTAGATTCAGTTTCATTTTCTTCTTTAGAATCATCTTGAGTTTTTAGAATAAATCTTTGAAGAGAATCTTGGGTTTGGCTTAATTCTTCGGGGCTGGCCTTTTTTCTCTTTGAAGAAATTGTTTCGTCTTCGTAAATAGGGAGAACATTAATTATTTCTTCTCCGAAAACATTTGAGTTTATTATTTCAATTTTTTTTGGCTTTAGAACGAGAGAGATTTTTTCTGCAATTTCTTTTGCTAAATCTTTTGCCCCATCTGCAATTTCTTCCGGATTTTTTGCCTGGACTTTAGAGATTATTATTATGTGGCCTTTTGAAACGGGGTTTATTTCAAGGACTGCGACTGCATAATCGTTTTCCCCGACTAGGTAAGAATCAACTTCTCCTTCGACGATTGAACGGAAAATTGTTTTTTCTTCACCTTTGACTAAATTGTTTTTTACTATGAATTCTTCGAGCTGGTCGTTAGTCATAATTTTTATTTGGTGTATGGCAGATTCTTTTTTATCCTGAGGAAAAGTTTTTTCTATTTGTTCAATTAGTTGTTTTTTTATTAGTTCTGCTTGGCCGTTATCCATTTTGTTAGATGTAAAAGATGTTATAAAAAGTTTTATATATTGGGCTTTTGTATTTTAATCAATGGTGAAGTTGTTAGGTTATGTTTTTTCTCTTTTAGGAGCTGCATGTTTGATTTTGAGTGTTGAAAAGTTTTATTCTAAAATTCCTTCAATCCAGTTTGTTCCTTCGTTTGTTTTGATGATGATTGGTGGGGGATTAATTATTGTAGGAATTATTTTCTTGAAAGGTTCCGTTAGAAGGCAAGCAAAAGAAGTTCCAATTTACGAAGGAAAAAAGATTGTTGGTTATAGACGGGGTTAAGGTAATCCTGCTCCTAATCGTCTTAGCTCTCTTCTTATTTGATTTCTTCTATTATTTGCTTGAGGAGTAGGGACTGGCATTAGTCTTAGAAATTCTTCTTGAAGAGCTGCAATGGTTCTTTGATTTGCACCTGCATAGAATCTGCTTAATTCCCAAGATGAAAAATATCGATGTAATCCTCGGTCGAATAGAATCATAAGGATTATTAGACCTATTGTAAGTCCATAAATCCAGTTTACTTCGGCACTCATCTCATTAAATCTGAACGCATAGATAATAACATAAACTATTCCATAAAATGCCCATAAAAATCTTCTTCCGAAACTTCCTACCCCACTATTTTGCACGAAATAAAAGAATAGTAAAAAAGTAATGCTACTAAGAAGAGCTACACCCAAAACTCCGTAAGGGAGAAGAATTCCTAGAATTATTTGGTTGTCTGAAATGAATCTTATTGCAATTATTGAAACTATTGATGCAATTACTACGACTACTGAATTGTTATCTTCGAAGAGGTTGACTCTCCTTAAAATTGCGTTGATCATTAAAAAAAGTAATATTAGCATTAATACTTTGGTCGCAAAAAACTCACTAGAAGAATAATCTCCGATGATAAACTCAAAAATAGGCCTAAGCGCTTCAATTAGTGTATCAAAAACGTTCTGAAAAGCAGTCGTTAATTCTGTTAGCGGCGCAGCTGAAATAAAATTAGTTAGAACTAATAATACTAATGCAGATAAGATTATTCCTCTTTTCATAGAGAAAGTATAATTCTATAATTTATAAAGATTCCTTTGATTCATCAAAATGTTTAAAAAGAATTATTTTCTATATCTAACATGAATAAGAGGTTGTTTGGGATTTTAATTCTGTCGGTATTTGCAGTATTGACATTAAATTCTGTGAGTGCTGCCGAGGCTTCTGAGGCCGGTAAAATCTTAGGTAGTTTCTTTGTAAGTGTTGCGAATGGAATTGGCGGATTTTTAGCAGGTCTTTTTGGAGAAGTTAATTTAGGGTCGGCAAATTTGTCTGTTCTTTTGCTAGGCCTTTTACTTTGGATGATTCTTTATTCGGTTGTTGATAAAATCTTTATGCCTGAAAGAACGAGTTATATGGGGTGGAATATTTTTCCAGTTGCAGTTTCTTTAATAATTACGCTTTTATCCATGATTTTAATTCCTGACGATTTTATCAATGCAATTGTTTTACAGTATGGAATTATGGGGGCTACGATTTTAACTGTGCTTCCATTCATTATCATGCTATACTTTACAGTTGCAGTTTCTAGAAGTCTTATTATCTCAAGAATAATCTGGACATTTTACATAATTTACTACTTTACTATTTTTGCATATAAGATGGTTGAGATAGGCAGTTGGGATAGATCCCTCATTCCTTATTCTGCAGCAATTGTTGGAGGGATTATAATATTTTTCTTTATCGCTCCTATTAGGAAACTTGCGTTTAGAGGAGAGCTGGATTCTAAAGAAGAACAAGCTATAAGGGATGTGAACTTTAGAAATCTTGGAAGAAGAATAGAAAGAGAAGAAACTCGATCCAGAGTAAATACAAAATAATTAAAAGATTATGTTTCTTAATTATTTTATGAAAAGAGTGTTGAGTTTGTTTTTTGTTGCAGTTTTAATTTTGAGTTTTATTTTTGTGGTCAGCGCAGAAACACTAGAAGAATATAACGATAAAATTGCTCAAATTGAAGATGCACAAGATAAGATAGATGATTTTGCTGAGACTGATAAGACAGAATATTTGAAGCAAGAGTGGGAAAAAATTCTTGAAAGAAGTTCTTTTGGTAGAGGATTAATTTCAGCAAGTAATTTTATCGAGACTATTTTAGGGCCAATGTTAAAATTAATTTTGGGTGTCGAATATTCGCTGAGTTGGGCGTTTGTTTTTGCAGTAATGATCTGGTTTGGATTCTTTTGGCTGTTTTATCCGATATTTACAGGAATTTTTGAGAATAAACTTTTAGGAATCGTGGCGGCGTTTGCTGTTTCCTCCTTAGTTGGAATTGCGGGAGCGATTAAATTTGCAGTAGGTATCTTAGTTACGGCTATTACTAATTTGTGGTTAGTTGGATTGTCTTTTGTGATTTTATTATTTTTAATTTTGATTATGAGAGTTTTAGGTTTTAATTTTAAAAAGATGATTAAAGCTGAAAAAGAAGCTGCTGAGAATGAAAAAACTTCTAGGGCAAGCAAGACTATTCAAACTCATGGAAAGGTTTCTAAGAGAGAATTAGATAGTTATGAAGATAGTTTTACAGATTAATTACATAAATACTCTTCGCATGTCGATGACTTGAGCGGAATTGACTCCGGGCAACTGAGCCATTTCATTTTCGATTGGTTCGAGTTCTTGACTTTCTAGAATTTCAAAGAAAACTATTAATGCCTTAAGTCCGAATGCAATTGGTTCTTCTTCTGTTTTGAATCCTTTTCCTTGAACGTTTTCAATTACTTTTTTTGATAATTCTTTGACTTCGTCTAGATTTACGTCAAGTGATTCAGGCATTAATTTTATTTTTACGAGTAATGATCCCATAAATGTCTGTGACAAAAATGGTTTATAAAATGTTTGGTTTTTATTTTAAGATCTTGTTAATTGTTCTCGCCCTCCCCAATACGTATGAAAGGTTAATATAAAATAATCCTCGCTCTTTTTCTTTGGAGATTTATTTGACTTATGATCTCCTCGCAAATTGGATTAACTTTGAGGAAAATCAAATTAATTTTCTTTCTAAAATCAAAACTATTTTCTAAACTGAAGTGACAAAATGCTTAAAAAAGTTGAAAGTTTCTGAACTTTTATGGAGGGAAATTATCTCAAGATTCTTGATAAAATTTCAAGAACTAGCGGGCTAGAAAAAGAGGAACTGGAAAGAAGAGTTGAAGCTAAGCGAGCAAAACTTTCCGGACTGATTTCTAAAGAAGGGGCGGCGCAAGTAATTGCAGCGGAGCTAGGAATTAATTTTGATAATGAAAAGCTAAAAATCGACGAGCTTTTGCCGGGCATGCGAAAGGTAAACACTTTAGGAAAAGTTGTAAATCTTTCTCCAGTCAGAACATTTTTCAAAAATGGCAAGGAAGGAAAAGTAGCTAATTTGACAATTGCCGACGACCGCTCAAACATTAAAGTAGTTTTATGGGACACTAATCATATTTCTTTAATTGAAACAAACAAAATCATCAATGGAACGGTTGTTGAAATTTCAAACGGTAGCATGAGAGATTATGAACTTCATTTAGGAAGTTTTTCCGAATTAAAAGTTAGCAAAGAAGTGTTGGATGAAGTTCAAACGCAAATCGTAATGAAAGAAAAAAATATTTCTGATCTTCGTCCTATGGACAATGCAAAACTAAGAGCGTTTGTTGTTCAAATTTTTGATCCGAGATTTTTTGAAGTCAGTGCTGAAACCGGAAAGAAATTAACTGACGCTGAAAAAGCTGCAGGAATATCGACGATAAAGAAAGCGCTTTTGAACGTAATTTTGGATGATGGGACCGAAACAATTCGCTCTGTTATTTTCCATGATAATCTTTTAGCACTAGGATGGAATTTAAACGAACAAGAAAAATTTTCGTTTTACAAAGAAGACTTATTAGGAAAAGAAATGCTGTTCGCGGGGAATGTAAGAATGAATAATTATTTTAACAATCAAGAATTTATTGTTGATAAAGTAGAAGACTTAAATATTGACAACTTGATTGAAATGCTTGAAAAATGAAAAAGTGGTTGAAAGGATTTTTTGAACCTCAAATTGGTAGAGGTAGACGTCTTTATCGTTGGGCGCAATACCCGACGGTTAACAAAGATATTATAGAAGATGAAAGAAAAGATTATTTAGCTCATCCTAATAAATATGACTTAAGGCTTTTAGAAATTGATGCACGACGTGCACTTGAAAAAGGAATGTATGATGGAGATTTAGACTTGGCCATGTCCGGAGCGAAACTTTATTTGGTGACTGGAAAGGGTTACAAAAAGTCAGGATATATTATTGACAAGCTTGAAAAGACTAAACATTCTGCAGCGAAGAAAAAGAAACTAAGTAGAGCAGATTATTCTAGAGTTAATGCACTAGTTGGAGAATTAAGCGATAGAGAGAAAGGTTCTGATTTAGAGAAATCGGTGTTGGCAATAATTGCTTCTGTGGGAATCATTGGAGGGTTGTTTCTTTTAGAACCAATAGTAAATGGGAATATTGTTAACAGTTCGGGAATTTCATCTCGAAGTATCTTTGGAATAATTAGTTTTATTGTTGGTGTTTTTGGATTATATTTATTGTTTAGAAAATGATTTAATTTGTTAAGTCTAAAATAAATTATTAATTAATTCGGATTTGGAGATAAATATTTAAACTAGGCTTTCTGATATTTATTGTGGCGAAAGATAATTATAAAGAGGGAAGAATTTCCGGATATAAAAGTGGAAGAAAAGCTGCTGAATGGGATATAAATCATGGCTCTTATCGCAGTGAGAAAGGTAATAATCGTCCGGGAGATTTTGATCCTGCTGAAAAGGAATCTTATGCTGGAAGACTTTTAGAAGAAGGAGCTAAAACTGGAAGACTATCCTATTCCTTGTATGGAGCAGAAATGTTTGCTGAAATGGGGATGGGAGATGATCCTCATGTAGTTAGTTATTTGAATAAAGCTTTAGAAAAAAATAAGAAACTTCCTACTCAAAGGGGAGATAATGGTGAGGGCAGAAAAGCAGTAGAAAGATTTATTTCCAGTCACAGTATCAAGTGTTAAGCTCTTTGTTGCT
>CAZFDH010000007.1:0-20462 GCA_964518155.1 Candidatus Woesearchaeota archaeon | reverse complement strand
CGCTTCTTCTATCTGTCTTAATAATGGCAATGCTCCGTTTGGGAAGATATATCTATGAGTCCATGGATCAGTTATTGTTGGTTTGCAAATCCCAATTGTATGAAGCAAAAATAATCCTTTTGGTTTTAGATTTTTTCTTGCAACTTTCATATACTCTCTATAATTTTTTGGTCCGACGTGTTCAAACATTCCTAATGAAATTATTTTGTCGAATTGTCTTTCTTCGTTTAGATCACGATAGTCTTGAATTCTAATTTCAATTGGCAATCCTCTTACTATTCCTCGCGCAAGTTCTTGTTGTTCTTTTGAAACTGTTATTCCGACTCCTTTTATTCCTCGTGTTTGTGCGGCGTATTTTAACATTCCTCCCCATCCGCAGCCGATATCCAAAACTCTTTCGCCTTCTTTAAGACCTAGTTTTTTACAGACTAATTCTAGTTTATTTTCTTGGGCTTGATCGAGGGTTTGAGCGTCTTTCCAATATGCGCAAGTGTAAATCATTCTTTCGTCAAGCATTCTTACGAATAATTCGTTTCCGACGTCGTAGTGTTCTTTTCCGACTTGAAATGCTCTTGCCCGTGATTGAAGATTAAATATTGCTGAAGATAAAGCTAACCACTTGAACGCATTATCATTTTTGAATTGCTCTCTTAGGTTCGCGCTTAATACTCTATCAAAGAATTCGTCTAGATTTTTTACGTCCCACCATCCATCCATATATGCTTCGCCTAGCCCTAAACTCCCTTGGTGAAAAACACGATCATACAACCTCTCGTCGTGAATTTGAATATTTGGTGGATTAGTTCCGTTTATAGCAATTCCAGCATTTTGGAGGATTAGTCTTGCTTTTTCTTTGTTGTTCATTAAAAACTAAGGAATGGAAAATAGAAAAACTTTGTGGAACGAGAAAAGTTTATAAACTAGTTTTTGTCTTAGTTTTTATCCTATGAGCGAAAGGTTGACCTTAGGGAGGATCGTCGTTCTGGGCAATTAAACTATCGGTAAAAAAATGGACATTTATAGTGTTATTGAAAAAGCAAGAAAGACTGGAAAGATTGAGAAAGGAACTAACGAAGTTACTAAATCCATAGAAAGAGGAAGCGCTAAATTCGTTGCATATGCAAGCGACGTTGAACCTAAAGAAATTGTTGCGCACATTCCATTGCTTTGCAAGGAAAAAGGAATTCCTTGTCATGCAGTTGATAGCAGACAAAAATTAGGTTTGGCAGTAGGCATTGCAGTTCCAACATCTTCTGTTGCTATAATCGAATCTGGCGAAGCAGGAAAAGATTTAGCAGCAATAAAGTAATTCTAAAATGGCAAAGAATCAACAGACAAAACAAGGTAATCAGCAGTCGTCGAAAGGAAGCGACAAACTTCTAGGTGAGGCTGTGCCTGCGGTTGTTGAAGAACTTTTGGGAAGAACTGGTTTTAGAGGAGAAATTACTCAAGTGAGATGTATGGTTCAAGAAGGAAAAGATAAAGGACGATCAATGAGAAGAAATGTAAAAGGGCCGATAAAAGTTGGTGACACATTAATTTTAAGAGAAACTGAAATTGAAGCAAGAAGAATCAGATCAAAATTATCAAAAGGAGCGTACTCTTAAATGGGATGTTTTGATGCATATATTCAAGGATTAGAGGAAACTGTTGTTAGAGGTAGATCAATTATTCTTGAAGGAGTTCCTGAAGGTCACTATAATCATATTTTTAACAATGGTGGTTATTCTCATCAAGAATTAGATTTCGCTCAAGTTAAATCAAAGAGAAGCGGTTTAGCGATGATGGTTACACGAAATAGTGGAGGACAAATGTAAAATGCCTAAGGATAGTTTAACTGGAGAGAATTATGAATTTCCAAGAGGAGTGACTTTTGTTAAGACAGATGGAACTGTTTTGCATTTTGCGTCTTCAAAAAATAGAAAGAATTATTTTATGAAACGAAGAAAGCTTAGATGGGTTCA
The DNA here is from genome assembly GCA_964518155.1 of Candidatus Woesearchaeota archaeon. GTDB lineage: Archaea > Nanobdellota > Nanobdellia > Pacearchaeales > GW2011-AR1 > JAUSKC01. The sequence continues at coordinate 18,498 of CAZFDH010000007.1, read as the reverse complement.
TAGTAAAAAATCAAAAAAAGATGTTGCGCAAGAGTTGAAAGCTGAAGCTGCTTCTGGAGAAAACGAAGCAGTTGAGAAGCCGAAAAGTGGGAAGAAGTAGATGATTTTTTGATCAGTTTCTATTTTTATTAAAAATTATAATTTTTCACCCAAAAATTAATTTTATCGTCGATAAAGTGGGGGAAAGGTTTTTAAATGAAGGTGTATTTTTTATAGCGCAACGAGGTTCTTCGTAAATCAAAATGCCTGAGCAAAAAGAGTATAATGCAGAATCAATCAAGGTTTTAGAAGGTCTTGAAGGTGTTCGGAAAAGGCCTGCGATGTATATCGGTTCCACTGGTAAGCCGGGTATCCATAAACTTGTTGATGAAGTTGTTGACAATTCCGTAGACGAGTCTTTGGCAGGTTATTGCGATAATATTATTGTTACCTTAAATCAAGACGGCTCTGCAACAGTTATTGATAACGGTAGAGGTATTCCGGTTGAAATTCATCCACAGTATAAAGTTCCAACCGTCCAAGTTGCATTGACAAAACTTCACGCCGGAGGAAAATTCGACAAAGACTCATATAAGGTTTCAGGAGGTTTGCATGGAGTTGGTGTTTCTTGTGTGAATGCACTCTCAGTTAAATTAATTATCGAAGTAAAAAGAAAAGGGAAAGTTTATCGTCAAGAATATTCAAGAGGAAATCCTATGACCAAACTTGAAGTTGTTGGAAGCTGTAAGGAAAATGAGACTGGAACAATAATTACTTTCTGGCCTGATCCTGAAATTTTTTCAACTGTTGAATTTGACTACAAAGTATTGGAAACAAGATTTAGAGAAATTGCATTCCTGAACGCTGGAGTAAAAATTACTTTAAGAGATGAAAAGAAAAACAAGGAGGAGACTTTCCATTATGAAGGAGGACTTATGGAATTTGTTAAATGGCTTAATGAATCAAAAGAGGTTTTGCATCCTAAACCAATTTATTTCAAAAGAGAACAAGACAATAACATAATTGAAATTGCAATTCAATATAACAGCACCTATCAAGAAAATATTTTTGGATTTGTAAATGTAATTAATACTGTCGAGGGAGGAACACATGTTTCAGGTTTCAAGACTGCTATGACGAGGGTGTTGAATGATTATGCTAAGAAAAAAGGATCACTTAAGGCTAACGAAAGTCTGATGGGTGATGATGTTAGAGAAGGATTGACTGCTGTTATAAGCGTTAAAATGCCTGAGCCGCAATTTGAAGGTCAGACAAAAACGAAACTTGGAAATTCAGACATGAAAGGGATTGTTGATTCAATTGTTACTTCGGCACTTTCTGAATATTTAGAAGAAAACCCTAATGTTGCAAAAAGAATAATTATGAAAGCACTTGATTCTGCTAAGGCTCGTCTTGCTGCGAAAAAAGCTAAAGATTTAGTCAGAAGAAAAAATGCATTTTCGATCGGTGGGTTGCCTGGAAAACTTGCAGACTGTTCAAGGAAAAAATCTGACGAGACTGAACTCTATATCGTGGAAGGAGAATCGGCTGGCGGTTCAGCGAAGCAAGCAAGGAATAAAGAAACACAAGCTATTTTGCCTCTTAAAGGTAAACCTTTGAATGTTGAAAAAGCGAATCCTTCTAAAGCGTTATCTTCAGAAGAAATTGCTAACATTATAACTGTTATTGGGACCGGTGTTGGCGAAGAATTTGATCTTGAAAGATTGAGGTACAGCAAAATTGTAATTATGAGTGATGCAGATGTTGACGGTGAACACATTAAGACTTTACTTTTGACTTTCTTTTTCAGATACATGCCTAAATTAATTGAAGGAGGAAATTTGTTCATTGCTTTGCCACCTTTATACAGGATTAGAAAAAAAACAGATCATTATGTTTATTCCGATGCTGAACTGAATGAAGCTGTTAAGGGAATGCAAAATCCAAACATAACTCGTTTTAAAGGTTTAGGAGAAATGTCTGTAGATCAGCTTTGGGAAACGACGATGAATCCTAAGAGCAGGAAGATAAAAAAAGTTTATGTTCAAGATGCTGTTGAAGCTGATAAGATCTTTACAATGTTAATGGGTGATGATGTTCAGGGAAGAAAAGAATTCATAGCAGAAAATGCAAAGGAGGCAGCGTTAGACATATGATGAGCCAACACTCGCAAGCTCGCGTAGAGGCGGCGCTAGATATTTAGCGAAAGAAGATGGCAAAAGCACCTAAATTATCAACGCCGGCATGGATCTTGGAAGGGTATGATTCTCCTGCTGAGTACGAAAAAGCGCATGCTGGAAAAGCTGGCGGGAAAACTAAAGAAAAATCTTCCTCGAAGAAATCAGGCAAGACTTATACAATAAAAGTTTGTCCTAAATGTGGAAGTGATGAAGTTGGCGTTGTGCTTAAAGGAGAAGAAGGAAAAAAAGCGGACGAGTGGGAATGTAGAAGTTGCGGATGGAAAGGAAAAAATATTGATGAAAAAGAATTAAATGAAGATGAATTTTTGGAATTAATGGAGAGAAAATAATGGAAGACGATGAAATGGAAGTTATTGAAGTGTCGATGAATGATGACGAGATAAACGAGTTTATGGAAATGCTTAGAGAGTTGAAAGAGAATAAAGAAAGTTTGGAAATGGAACTTGCAGACGATTTGAGTTTAGTGATAAATTATGAGGAGAATGACGAATAATGGCAGACGAAGAACAAAAAAAATTAGTTGAAGACAAGAGCATAATTCCTGCGGAAGTATCGGATGAAATGAAGAAATCTTATCTTGAATATGCGATGTCAGTTATTGTTTCAAGGGCGATACCTGCAATTGAAGACGGACTTAAACCGGTTCAGAGAAGAATTTTATATTCGATGGATTTGCTGGGACTGCAACCAAACAAACAAACAAAGAAGTCTGCAAGAATTGTTGGAGATGTTATTGGTAAGTTTCATCCTCATGGTGATGTTGCAGTTTATGATGCGCTTGTGAGAATGGCTCAAAACTTTTCGCTAAGATATCCTTTGGTTCATGGTCAAGGAAATTTCGGTTCTCTCGACGGCGATCCTCCTGCTGCTTATAGGTATACAGAAGCAAGAATGGAAAAGGTTTCTATGGAATTATTGGAAGATATTGACAAAGAAACTGTTGAGTTTGTACCTAATTTTGACAACTCTGTTAAAGAACCGACTTTGCTTCCTGGAAAACTTCCAACCTTGATGCTTAATGGAGCGACAGGAATTGCAGTTGGTATGGCTACAAATATTCCTCCTCATAATCTTAATGAAGTTGCGGACGCAATAATTGCTTACATAAAGAACGAAAATATTACAATTGAAGAATTGTGCGAGATTGTGAAAGGTCCTGATTTCCCGACGGGAGGAAGTGTTACAGGTGACATGCTTGAACTTTACAAAACTGGAAGAGGAAAATTAATTATGCGTGGAACTGTTAAGACTGAGAGCACAAAGAATAGAGACTTGGTTGTGATAACTGAAATTCCTTATATGTTAAACAAATCAAGTTTAGTCACACAAATTGCCGAACTTGTTCAAAACAAAAAGATTAAAGACATTTCTGATTTAAGAGATGAATCCTCAAAAGGAAAAATAAGAATTGTTTTGGAACTACGAAAGGGTGCTGATCCTAAATTTGTAATTAATTCTTTGTATAAATATACTCGGCTTCAAGATTCTTTCAACGTTAATTTTTTGGCTCTTGTTGGAGGTCAGCCTCGGGTCTTGGATTTAAGAAGTGTTGTTCAATTATATGTTGAATACCGTAAAAAAATTATTACTAAACGTTCTGAGTTTGAACTTAGAAAAGCGAAAGAAAGACAAGAAATCGTTGAGGGTTTGCTTGTTGCATTAAAGAATATTGATGATGTTATTCAAACAATCAAAAAATCTGCGAATGCTTCTGAAGCTTCTGAAGCGTTGATGAAGAAGTTTGGTTTGACAGAAAGACAATCTAAAGCAGTATTGGATACGAAACTGCAGCAATTGACGTCGATGGAAGTTGACAAACTTAAAGAAGAGCATAGACAACTTTTGGAAAGAATTGCAGAACTGGAAAAGATTTTGGGAGATATAAAAGAGGTTTTGAAGATAATCTCTAAAGAAGTAAATGAATTGAAGAAGAATTATGGAGATGAAAGAAAAACGAATGTTTTGAAGAACATAAAAGAAATTGCAGAAAAAGATCTTGTAAAGAAAAAAGAAGTTGTTATTACAATTACTGACAAGGGTTATGTAAAAAGAATGGATGTCGAATCTTACAAAGAACAGAAGAGAGGAGGAAAAGGAGTTATCGGGAACAGTTTATCGACGGGAGATTTCGTTAAGAAACTTTTGACTTGTTCGACGCACGATTATTTGATTTTCTTCACTTCAAGAGGAAGAGTTCTTTGGCTTAAAGCTTACGATGTTCCGGAAGCTGAAAGATATGGTAAAGGAAAAGCACTTGTTAATTTGTTGAGTTTAAAAGACGAATTTATTACGAATGTTTTATCGGTCAACGATTTCAATGATCATTTGTTTATTGCGACGAAAAAAGGAATTGTTAAGAAGATTTCACTTTCACATTTTTCAAAACCTAGAGCGTCAGGAGTGAGAGCAATTTCACTTCCTCCAGATAATTCTGATTCGCTGATCGGAATTAAGATTGTTAAGGAAGGACAAGAAGTTCTTTTGGCGACGAAGAAAGGTCAAGCGATAAGATTTAACAGCGCAGATGTAAGACCGATGGGAAGATCTAGCTATGGTGTTACGGGAATAAAACTTGATGGTAATGATGAAGTTGTGAGTCTGGAAATTTTAGATACTGATGCAATAATTACAATTACTGAGAAAGGTTATGGTAAAAGAACTGCTGTAGGAGATTATAGAAAAACTGCGCGTGCTGGTAAAGGAGTTATTAATGTTAAATTGTCCGACAAGACCGGAGATGTTGTAACAACTGTTGCTGTGAATGACTCTGACAGTATTATAATTACGACGGCAAATGGAATTGTAATTCGAACCGGGCTAGATAACATAAGAGTTATGGGTCGAGCGGCGCAAGGAGTAAGAATTGTTAAGCTTCAGCAAGGAGATCACGTAACTGATTTAATTAATGTTGCAGAAACCGGTGAAGAATCAAACGGTCAGGCAGAAAACAGTGATCTGCTCGTGACCGATGCTGATGGCGAAGCGCAAAGTGAATAGTTGTCCTGAAGAATCTTATCCTAATCTGAAATATATTGTGAGTCTAGATCCATATACTCTATTCTAAGTTGTTTTATTCTCTCATCCAATTCTTCTTTTCTATTTTTAATGTCAGAACCATCAAAATGTATTCCTTGTCGATAGGATTCAAATGTCCTAATTATTGCAGGATCAAATTGATTTAATTTGTTTCGAGTTGAAATATAGTTAAATGATTCTTTAATATCTCCCTTAAAATAATTAATTAATGCATTAGCAAATGCCCATCCTACTGCATGCTCTTCATTTGAACCTTGACTATACTCTTTAATAAATTCTATTCTATTTATAGATAAGATCATTTCCATACTATCCCCTAATTCTTGATTTTGTTTCTTTACCATCTGTGATCCTGCAATCTCAAAAAGATAGGCTGCAGATTCTTCTAAAAACTTCACCTCTTCAGTTCTTTTTACATATGTTTCTTCTTGTCCCTGATAAGAAGCGTGACCTAATTCATGAAATCTTGTCAATAAGCTACTTTCATAACCTTTATCTCTCTGTTCTATCTTTTCATTTAAAGCATCATGAACTCCTAATACCTTTTCATCTTTAATATCTTTTAATTTGATTTCTAAACTTGCTGGTTTTTTCTTTCCAGTCATTTCTTGAAATAATCTTTCTGAAAACTCTGAAAAATCTCCATATCTAGATTCTTTATCTCTAATGCTTCTTCTAGTAAGAATTATTAATTCTAATTCATCAAGCAACCTTTGTGTATCTGAATTGTCATTGAAATCTACAAAAGATAGCTGGAGGGGCAAACCATATTCATCTAATTTGAGTAAATCATCTCGAAATTCTCTTTTTATTTCCCCATATTTAGATAAGGGTTCATCTTCATCTAAATACTCTTTAATTGCCTCAAGAGAAGATAACTTTGCTCCTCTTTCTTTTTCTAGTTTTTCTTCAACTGGAATCTCAGTCTGATATGTTTTTAGATTCTCTTGTAATTTATCTAATTGATTAGAAATCTCTTCAAATATGGCATACTGTGGTCTTGCAGCAGCTAACTCTTGTTCTAATGGGCTAAAAAATAATTCTTCTTGAGTTCTTATTGTAAACGAAGGGTTTAGAAGATTACCGTATATTTTTGGATGTTCTTTAGAATATTTTTGATGTTTATACTCCAGGAATCCGAAAAAACCCGATAGCCCTATTCCAATTGCTAATAGGGGAAGTATTATTCTTTTTTTATGCTTAGATCCCCATTTATCTAAGGCATCTAATCTTTCCTTTAATTTCCTTAACTTTGCCATAACGCCAAGACTAAATTTGATTATATAAACTTTATCTTCATTATTACCTATTAGTAATAACTTAAACAAGTACGGTCTATATCAATTTAATTAACACAATAGTTTTTAAAATGGATTATGGATATTGATTAGATGGTTAATACTGTTGGTGATATGGTTTTTAATGTGCTGATCTTAGAAGCGTTAAGATATTCAGAAATGAAATCTTTTGAAGGAAATATTGCAAGTAGAGGAATTGATGCAGCAGTAGATTATTTGAAAGAACGACTTACCGATATTCCTGATTTGAATGGGAACTATGGACCAAGTTTATTTCAGTGCGGGTCATTTAATGATTTAACCTATTTAATTGAAGGAAGAGTTTATTTTAAAAAATCTCCAGAGGTTTCTAAAGAACTTCTAGAATATGATTTAAAAGATTTTCCTTTAACTTCACTAGAAGATATGATGAATGCTGCTTCGGAATTTAGATTGGCCTTAGAGGATCCAGAATATCGCCGGCAAGATCCATCCTGTCATGGAATTAGATAATTCTAGTACGATAATTTTTAAAAAGTGTGGGAGAGTTTTTAACTGATGCCTGAAGAAGTTTCTGCTGAAGAACAAGGAAGGATTAATGGGTCTTTGAAATCAAGATATGATTCTAGAGAAGTTTATGCTCGAGTTGGAGAGAATGGTCTTGAGTATTTTTCTCAGTTAGAAGAACTGGCTGGAGTTTTACCCGTTAGAGGAATTGAATTCTTAACTAGAGAAGCGGAAAGAGCTAGTAATTATCTAAAAGAAACAGGAAGAGAAATTCATATGGTAATGCTCTACCAAAGATTATGCGATGGAATTTTGGATGATTTGGGTTATTCAAGAGCTAATCTTTTTGATGATTCTAATCCTTCAAATACTTCGCAAGAGTAGGATATTTTGAAAGGGCGTCTTTACGATCGTCGGCATTTTTTATGGTTTTGTTTTCTGAATTGCCCCATGCTGGGCAGATATTTTTATATTCGCACCAGTCGCAAAGAATTGTTTTATTTGCTGGAAAAGTAGTTGTTGATTCAATTTCCTTTATGAGCGCGATTGTTTCCGCTTTTAATTTTTCTAACTGTTCGTCGGTCCTTTCAGAAATTATTTTTTTGTTGTGGTTTAGATAATGCCAGATCAATTTAACTCTCTTTTCTTGTCCGAAAATTTCTTTTATCGCAATTGAGTAAAGCGCTAATTGCCGATCAGTTTCGAATTTTTCTTGTGCTGGCAAAGTGTTCGCAGTTTTATAGTCGTGAATTTCAAGTTCGTCGGTTGCTAGATTATGCGCTAAACGATCTATGAATCCTTTTATTTTATGTCCTTCTTCTCCTATCTCGAGAGTGATTAATTTTTCAATTTCTAAAGTGTTGTCGTCAAAAGGTTGATGCTGCAAATAATAATCTAGTAAGAATTTGATTCCTTTGTTGTAATAGTTGTTTGCAGTCATATCTTTTCTGACTATAACTATATCTTGAGTAAAGTTTTTTTGCCAGCATTCAGAGTAATAAACTATTGTTTCGTCCAGCGTCGGGATTTTTTGCCTTTTTGTTGCTAAGATTGTTTTATATAACCATTCGAGTGTTTCGTGAACGCAAGAACCTAGATGAGCCTCGATCGATTTTTCAATCTCTGGAATTATCTTATCGATATAACGGAATTTGTATTTTAGTCTGCACTGTTCAAATGTTGAAAGTTTCGAATGTGAATATGTGGGCTTCACGACTTTTTCCATTAAAATTTCCCGATTTAGAAAGTTATAAAGATAACGTTTCACTTAAGGATGATTAGAGTGCTAGTTCTTTTGCAAGAGTCTTTCCGAGAGGATCGTAGCCATATTTGTCTCCGAGGTGAACGTCGAGTTTAACTTCAACAATTTTTGGTTCGACTGGAGTTTGTAACAATTTTTGAGTATTGTAGAATATTAAATTGTCTAGCCGTTCATCCTTCATTCCGTGTTTTCTTAGCGCAGCGATTACAAGAGGCCAAGCATGTAGGGCTGGAATTCCAGACATAGGATTATCTGACAATTTCTCGTCGAGATAATGTGGTGCGTGATCTGTTGCAATTACATCGATATTTCCCGCCAATAGATGATCTAAGTTTCGCGCTTGCATCTTTGGAGATCTTACTGGTGGATTCATTTTTAGCTCATTTCCAAATTCTGCATAATCATCTGTGTTTAAGAAAGCATGATGCCCGGTCATTTCTATGACAACTTCAAACGGAAGATTTTTTCTTTCTTTCAAGATATATTCAATTGAATCTGGATTGGATATATGCGCAATGTAAAATATTCCTCTGAAGCCTGCATCTTTTGCATTTTTTATTTGTCTTTCAATTTGAATTAGTTCTGACCGAGGATTTTGTCTTAGAGAATGTGTAATTGGATTTTTTGGATCGAACTGCTCAGTGAAAGATTTTTCGTCTTCAAAATGACCTTGTGAAACTCCTGTATAACCTAATTCTGATTTTATTTGCCAAAGCCTTCTTTGTACTTCTTCGTTGAGAATTCCCATATTTCCGGTTGAGTGAACATAAAATGTTTTATCTCCTCCGATATGTCTTGCTCGAATTGTATTCGCTTTTGATTCTTGTATAAACTGTAAGACTGTTCTTACTTGTTCTGGGTCGTCAGTTAATCCAAGATTTATTCCATGTAGAAATGTTGGTTGTTTTGCTGTGACTAAATTCATTCTTCTTACAAAACTTTCAACATCCGTTAAATATCTGCCGTTGATTTTTGGGTTTGGCATTTCGTAAAGCGCTGCAATTCCAACCGCTTTTGCGTCCTGGAGCGCCATTCTAATAAATGGATTTCTAATTACTGCATATTTTCTTGTATCAATTTCGCCTTCGGCTTTTTGCACTTCTGCGGGGCTGTATGTTCTTCCAAGTGGTTTTCCTTTGTGGTAGAATGTTGTAGGATTTTCGTCAAATCTTTCTAACTGCTCTTTTGTATAATCTTCTCGAAGAATCAATCTATTCTTTTCTTCTCCTCTGAGATGAACGTGAGGATCAATCGGTGAAATATATTTTATCGTTTGCATGGCTTTTTGTGTTTTGAGAGTTTTTAAACAATTCTATTCTTAGAGGATATAAATTATTTTAAACTCTAATTTTGTTTTTGTGAAATGGGAATTGAAAGGACTTTTGTTATGGTGAAACCGGATCATTTTAGATATGCTTATAGTATCTTAGGTAAAGTCGATAGTGTTGGAGAGAGATTTGATGAAGCGATTGTTTACGGAGTTCCAAGAGAAGTGATCGAGGAGCATTATGCTGAGCACATGGGAAAATCTTTTTTTGGTCATATGTGTGACAGTTTCGTCGGAAGAAATGTTCAAATTGCAGTTTATCAAGGGGAAGGCGTTGTTCAGCGAGTAAGAGAATTGTGCGGTCATACCGATCCGGCAAAAGCTGCTCCGAGTACTATTAGAAAAATGTATGGAGATGATTCTTTGGATAGGGCAATTGAGGAAAAGCGTCCGGTAAGAAATGTAATTCATTCTTCAGACGGCATTGAATCAGCCCAAAGAGAAATTCAAGTTTGGTTAAGATATCTTGATAGAATTAGGAACGGAAAGTTGTAAAATTTATTATTTCATTTGAGTTTCTTACTCTGAGATTTCTGCTCAACAACAGAATAATCGATTCTTATTCAAGTGAAGATATTTTCTTATTGTTCTATTATCTCGCCCCAGCCGATTAGACGCCAGTGGTTGTTGACATTTCGTGCGATTCCTAGGTTTGAATTAGGCATTGCGATGATTGGAATTGTTAAACTTAATTCAATCTCGTTGCCTTTTATTTTTTCAACTATGCCGACGGTAGTGATTGTATCTACATTGAGCATTAACATTTCTTTTGTTTTTAACGCTTCAACTTTTTGATGTCCGGTAAGGCCACCGATTTCTTTGAAAAGTTCATATTTGATTTTTAGTTTGTTAACAACATCAGGTAATACTCCATTTTTGGAAACTAAACTTCCTGTTAATGCGTCGGTTTTTGTTAAGAATGGATCAAGCTCTGTTTCAATTGAAATGCTTGCGCCGGGGTGAACTTCATTGACTGTTTCATTTCCCTTATGCAATGAAATAATTTTTGTTGATAAGGATTGATAATGAATCTGATTTGCTTTTTTTACTGTAATGCCTGGTTTTATTTCTATCTCATCTCCGACTTTAAGTTTACCTTTTTTTAAAATTCCTCCTAGAACTCCACCGTGAACATTTTTTAATTCTGTTCCTGGACGGTTGATGTCAAAACTTCTTGCTATTAAAAACAGCGGCTCGGAATTCAGATCTCTTTTTGGGATTTCGATTGCGCAAATTGCTTGGAGAATTTTATCAATGTTGATTCCTTGCTGTGCTGAGACTGGAATTATCGGTGCGTTTTCTGCAAGTGTCCCTTTTACAAATTCTTTTATTTCTTTGTAGCTTGCGGCGGCGCGATCTTTTGTAACTAAATCTATTTTATTTTGGACTATGATTATGTTTTTTAACTTCTTTGCCTGCAGCACCATGAAATGTTCTCGTGTTTGGGGTTTGATTCCTTCCTGCGCAGAAATTACAAGAATTGCAGCATCAATAGTTGCCGCTCCTGAAAGCATCGTTGCCATAAGCATTTCGTGTCCGGGGGCGTCGATAAAACTTACATATCTTTGCGGCTCGCCGCTTTTTGTATTAAATCCATTTTTGTCTTTGTAAATTGTAATATCAGCGTAACCCAGCTTGATTGTAATCCCTCGTTTTAGTTCTTCAGAATGAGTGTCAGTGAATTTTCCGGTTATACGACTAAGTAAAGTAGTTTTTCCGTGATCAATGTGACCGACAACTCCGATATTTATTTCAGGTATTTCTTTCATATTATAGCGAGAAAAAGTTAGTTTTTAAGTTTTTAGTGATGATAAACTTTCATTAATCGATCGTATCTTTCTTGAAATTGTTGTATATAATCTTCATCAACTCTTTCTCTTTTCATAAGATTTACTAAGTTCTGATATTTAGCTTCAGAATTACGAGAAATTGGTCCGAGTGAGATTTCTAGTCCTAATGATCTGATGAATTCTTCCGCATCGGATTTAAGCTTTTCAGGAGTATTTGTTTTTAATAAATAAGGAGTTGGGTTTTTCATATGGGATGAACTCGTTTGGCAATATTTTCCATGATTTTAGAAATAACTCGAATTTTTAAGAATTATTGTGATTATTCGGCCTTTGCTTCGGAAGCGAAAATTTCTGCGAGAGGTTTAGCACCTTCCTTTAGAACTTTCATGTTAATTTGAACTATGTCGTTTGAAATTACTTTTCCTCTTACTGTTTTTCTTAATCTCATTCCTTGCGCAGGTCGGCGAGGTTTTTTCTTAAGGCCCTTTGGGCGAATGTGCATTCCTTTTCCGTAATTAAGTAAGACTCTGTTAAGACCAAATCCTTCAACATCTTCCATTGAAGTGAATCCTGATTTATCTGAAGCTCCAGTTATTTGAAGTTCGTATCCTGAAAGCTGCGGCGAGACGTCAGTTCCTTTAACTTTATCTTTAAGTTCTTTACCAATAAGTTCTTCTGACTCGACTTCCAGTTTGTAGGTCTTTCCGTCTTTAGTTCCTAAATTAATTTTAAATGCCATGATAAGTTATATTTCGGTGGGTTTTTAAAGATTATGGGTTGAGTTTTTTTATGAGAATTAACAAATATATATCTAGAGTTGTTGTTGAAGCAGAAAACTTGTTAGAGGGTGAAAGGATTTTTTCATTTCATATGTCTATGACTGAAGCATTCAGAACAGATAAATATATTCTTCCTCCGATCTGCGGTTATTGTCTTAGGTCTACTGGAAGAGTGCAAGGTCCGTCTAATGCAAGATTAGAATTTGAAATTTTGAATGAGCCAATTTATTTTTCTAATAATTAATCTTTCTTATCGTTGCCGTTTTTTCCTCTCCAGATTTTGTCGATGTTAACTCTGAAGACATTGTAGAGTTCTGCGAGTTCTTTGGGGTCGGCAACTTTGAGGACGTCAAGCTCCGGGGCGAACATTTCTGAATAACGATCTCTTCTTCTGATAAGCTTAGTTGTTCCATTTTCTTTGATTAATATCATTGGCGCTCTACGCAAATTGTTGAAGTTGGATGACATTACCTGACTGTAAGCGCCGATATCCATGATCATTAATAAGTCTGAGGTTTCCATTTTTGGCATCAGGGTGCTTTTGTCAATGACGTCTATTGAATCGCAAGTGCAACCGGTTATTCTGGTTCGCTCAATTCTAGGTTTATTCATTTTTGTTGCAGGCAAGATAACATAATTCTCATTGTAAATCATTACGTCCGGAACGAAACCATAAGTTGAACCGTTTGTAATTAAAGTTGTTTTTCTGTTGTGCCATTTTTTACTTATAACTTCGATTAGCCCCATTCCAGCATTCATAACTAAACTTTTTCCGGGTTCGAAAATTAAAATCGGCAGGGGCATGTTGGATTTTGTGAACAGATTAATTATGTATTTACTTATATCATCTCCGACGTCTTTAGTGTCGAAGTAACCTTTCATTTCTTCACTAGGGAATCCTCCGCCAAGGTCAATATACTTTATCTGTCCGCCTTTTTTCTTAACGTATTTTGCCCATTGGTGCATGAATTTTGCGGCTTCTTTGTAAACCTGTGGGTTGAAGATGTAGCTTCCGTGGAAATGAAATCCGACAAGTTCAATGTAATCTGATTTTAGCGCTTTGTCAATTGATTCTTTTGCCTGGTCGGGCGTTATTCCGTACTGTTGATTTTTTGTTGTGTATTTTCCAATTTCAATCAAAGGATTAAAACGCAAGAACACTCTTATTTTTTGTTTCATTCTGTCTCCGACTGAGATTATTTTTTCTAACTCTTCAATCGAGTCCGCAGTTATTGACTGAACTCCTATTTTTGCGGCGAAATAAATATCTTGCTCTGTTTTGTAAAGATTTGTAAATGTAATTTGATCTGGACGGAAGTCTGCTAAAAGTCCAAGGATAATTTCTCCGACGCTGGAAGCGTCAAGTTCAAGTCCTTCTTCTCTCATGATTCTAAGAATTTCTAAATTTGAATTTACTTTGCAGGCATACTGGATTCTTAGGTTGGGATAAGTGAATGAACTCACAAAATTTCTTACTCTGTTTCTAATTTTACTTTCAACCATTATGTAAAGCGGTGTTCCATATTTCTTTGCAATATCTTTTGTGGATATTCCTTCAATATACAAAGTTCCGTCGGTATCTTGAGCTAGGTAGTTCCATCGCTTGTTTACAAAACGTTTTGAAAGTTTTTTTTGTTTTAACATTTTCTATAGAATTAATTAAAATCTTTTTTTAAAGTTATTCCTTACATTCCCCACTCAGATTGGCGGCGTCTTTTGATTTCTGCGATTTCCTGCAAGATTTTCAATTCTCCATCGGAGAGGAGATCTTTGTTCTTCTTGAAAGCCTTGAATTGCGACTCAGATAGATCAGTGTAAAGAAATTCTTTATCCTTAAGTTCCCTTTCAAAGTTTACTCCTGGGATTGAAATTGCAACTTCCATTCCTTCGGTTGCTTCTTCGACGGATTTTTTGTCGGACTGTATGTTCTTAACCCTACCAATTTTGTTTTCAGTGTTATCAATTAAATTAAGATGAGAATTTAATTTACCCAGTTCAATTCTTACTCCGAATACGGCTGGGTTAGAATTTCTGAAAACATATTGATGCAAAATTCTCAGTTTGCAAATTGTGTTTAGTCCCATTAATTTTTCTTTTTCAATTTCTTTTCTTCTGTCAATTCTGAACTGAACTAAATCTTCAATCAGTTTGTAAACTACTTCTTCTGTTAAAACTTTTATTTTCTTTTCATTTGAGAGCATTGGTTTTACATCTTCATCAACGTCGACGTTAAATCCAACTATGATTGAATCAAGTTCGTTAATGTCTAAGTTTGCTTTTGCTGAAATAAAATCTGTTTTGTTAATGTTTCCTATTCTTGCCTTCAAAACGGGGATGTTATTTTGTCTTAATAAAACTAAGAGAGCTTCTAAACTTCCAAGTGAATCTGCTTTGGCGATTATTCCGTGCTTTTCGGTTGCTATACTTTCAGATAATTCTTTTTTGAACATCGCTTTTATTTCTTCCTTGTTGCCCGAATATTTTAGGAAGGGCATACCTGGGAGAATCTCTGCTTTTTCAATAAGCTGCATTCTTATTCCAGTTGAAGCCCGAACTTTTTCTTTTGGTTTGAATTTTGATGAAAGGGGTTGTATTTCTTCTAAGATCCTTATTTTTGTAATTATAGGTTCTCCGTCGAGATTTGCGACTGCGATTTCATCAGTTTTTGATAGTTCTCCGTCGTAAAGAATTGCTTCGTTGTAATTGATTGTCTTCTCCTTTTTGATTTCTAGCATTACTCCTTTTGCGATTGCATCTTTAGATATTTTTAATTTCTCAGATAAATATTTTTGTGACAGTCCGCAAAGCATCATAATTAATTCGGCAATTCCCTGCTCTGTTCTTGCTGACGTCGGGATCAGTGCGATCTTTTTGGTGAAGTCTGAAATGTTGTAATATAAATCCGCGTCGAATCCGTAAGAGTTGAGAGCACCGATTAAAGTTAAATATTTTTCGTCGAAGTTTTGTTTTACATTCATTGGCTGCGATTCTATTGCGCTTTTTAGCGGTTTGTTTTTGTCCGTTCTCCAACCAGAGATATTGTCTATTTTGTTTAGCGCGATCAAGAAAGGTGTTTTGTTGTGTTTTAGAATTTGAATTACTTCAGCAGTTTGAGGTTTTATTCCTTCATTGATATCAATTACAAGAACTGCCAAGTCTGCAAGTGATCCACCACGTTTTCTAAGATTTGTGAACGCAGCGTGACCGGGAGTGTCGATAAGCAAAAATCCTGGGATGTTTAACTTTATTCCTGATGATTCGATTAATGGACAAGCTTTTTTTAGTTGATCCATTGGATAAGAAGTGAAAGAAATTTTCTGCGTGATTCCTCCAGCTTCGCCTTCTTGAACAGAAGTTCCTCTAAGACAATCTAAAATACTTGTCTTTCCGTGGTCTACATGCCCGCAAACAGTTACAATCGGCTGTCGAATTTTCTCTTCCATATTTATTCGAGTATAGATTTATTTTTAAAGGTTAGTGAATGTTTTGAAGAATGTATGAAAAGTATTTAGAGATAAGTGACAATGGTGATTCCCCAGTTTCTAGAGAAAGAGCAGGAGTTTTTTTAGATTCTTTAATCTATAATTTTAAAGACCGTTTGATTCCGTCTTTTTGTAGAGATAGTTTTCATTTTGAAGAAGGGATGATTATTGTCGATCGACATCAGAAGAGAGATAGCTTTAAGGTATTTGGAATTGGATTTTATGGAACGACTCAGGAAAATTTAGAACATCTTTATAGGTTTTTATTTGATTCCTAAATCCAACGCATTAAAATTGCGAGGCCAACTAAGAATAACAATGTTCCTGCGATTAAATGTAATCTTCTGATATTTCTTTCTCTCCATCCCGAGACTTCTTCCACTTTTGCAAGTCCGAAATAAACTAGGAACACAATTATTATCATAGGCATAACAAAGATTATATTATAGTAAACTAGCCATGGCACTGCGCCTGAAATACCTAGGTCAGCAAGTAACCCTGATGCAACTAAATACGGTCCCATGGTGCACGGAAGAAGGAAAAGGGTTACGACAAATCCGATGAAGAACGCTCCTGACGGAGAAATCATTTTCTGAATAATTTTTTTCACTTTTGGTCTCATCCAGATTGGCATTTCAGTTGCGATTCCTCCCGGTTTATACATAAAATAATCTTTGATATTTAATGCACCAATTACCATTGATAAAATTGCGAGACCGTTGTAAATTAATGAAGAGTTTATTCTTATGAATTCAGCGAAGCTGTTGAAGAACTGTACGATTATAAGTCCGTAAACCATATACCCAATAAACACTGCTGAAGAAAATGCAAATCCTGCGTAAAGAACTTTTTTCTTTTTATCGGGATTATGAGTCATTATAGAAACTAAAACCATTGCAAGAATTGCAAGTTCGCATGGGTTTACTGAATCGGCAAGAGCAAGAGTTGTTATTTTTGTAAGTGTTGGAATATCCACCATTTTATTGACAACCAGTAAATTCCTTTAGATTTTCTAGTGATTGAACACCTTCATATTTTTGTCCGTTGATTATCCATGTTGGTGTTGCTCTTATCCCTACATCTTGACAAATTTGCCGTTCATAAAAACAATCAGTCATATCCAAAAGTTCGACATAATTTCCGAACATTTCTTTTTGAGTTTCACAATGCGAGCATCCAAGCTGAACATATAATTTTGAGTTATCTGCAATGCACTGAGCAGTTTCTTGAGAAATATCTACTGAGGGTTCTTTTAATGCTAAATATGCGATGAATATTACTGCTGCAATTATTGCGATTGTAATTAAATTACTTTTTTTCATATATTAAATAAATTATTTATTGTTTTAAATCTTATGCTGAAACTAGTTTCTAGTAAATATCAAAAATATTAGTTTTTTTAAATATGATTTTCCGTTTGGATTCGTGGAATGTAATCTGAAAATTTTCAAAGAATCCGATTCTTCCAATTATTATTGTGACGTCTTCTTTTTCTGGGACTACTACTGGGACTCTTAATGAGTATTTTTCTCTGTCTTTTCCGAATTGAATATTCATAAATCCTTGTTTTGCTTTTACTGGTCTGCCTGAAATACCAGAGATCTCATCTTCTCCAACATATTTTATTCCAATTACCCCTGCAATTGACTTTGGTATGACTGCCATGTCAGATCCAGAATCTAAAATGCCTATTACATCTATTTTTTCATACTCTCCTCCTATAGTTAGAGGGATTAGAGGACGGTAGATTATCTTTCCAGATTTAAGAGGAGTTTGTTTGTATTTAAAGTAAAAGCTCATCTTATTGAATTAAGAACAATTGGATTGGATTCTGGAATTTTTCCTATTAATGGTTTTTGATTAGGAAATTCTTTTTTAACGTAGTTATAGACTTCTTTGAAGGAGGTGGCATTTATCACAACTTGGTTATTAATTATTGCAATCCATTTTCCTGCAAATTGAGATATTTCTTCCTTATTCAAAGATTCAAAATTTGAACTTATTCTATCCATATTTTACTTAGAATTCTATTTTATTTAAACCTTTCAGTAATCAGGCAATTCTTCTTGAGAAGCTTTAGGTTTTCTTTTGGGTTTTTCTTTTGGCTCTTCGAATTCATCTGCAGATTCTTCTGAACTTTCGAATTCTGATTCCGGGATTGAATTAATCATTTCTTTGAATTTTGAAAAGTCTTTTGCGTTGATTCTTACTCCTGCTTTTGTAAATCCTGTGTAACGATCAGAATTAACATATTCTCTTATTGTCAAGCCAATTCTTCCGCCGAAGTCGTCAATTCTTATTACAATGTCGGTGTTATCGTTTTTCTGTAGTTTCCCTATATCTTTTTCCATGCTTATGAATTGCTTATTACTTTTATAAAGATTTGTGTTTTTGGCTTTGGTGAATTTTTAGGTAACTAAACAATTCTTTTTCAGAAACATTTAGAATTACATTGTTTTCAATTGTATCAATCATTTCTGCGGGAATATTCATGTGTTTTCCCAATAATTTGTATCCGATATTTGAATTTACATATAGTGTGTGGATTTTATTTTTATTTCCCCACAGTTTTATGTCGGTGACATTTCCTATTTTTTTGCCGTTTTTGTCGAAGACTTCTTTTCCACGCATTTCATAAAGAACTTTTATGTTTAAAAAAATTGCATGAGAAGTTATTTTTCGGATGTAACCTTTTCCTATTCTTAATCCTTTTTTAAGAAATCCTTTATCGACCAGAACTCCTACGAATTCCAAGGTTTTAGGATCGATATAAAGATTTTCAGTTATACCTATGAACTTTCCTTCAGCGTCGATTACATCTTTACCTAAAATGTCATATTAAGTGAATAAATCATTTGG
>CAZFDH010000006.1:0-22488 GCA_964518155.1 Candidatus Woesearchaeota archaeon | reverse complement strand
GTGTGGGGTTTATCTGCTTCAAAAATAATTTAGGCCTTAGCCAAATAATGCAGATAAACCTTCAGCTGCAGCTTCATGCTTTTCTTCTTTAGGTGCTTCTTCTTTCTTCGCTTCAGTAGGAGCGGCAGAACTTGCTGCAGATCCAACTGCTAGAACTGCGCTTTCCAGTTCCTTTTCGATGTCAACACCTTTCAAACTAGCGACGAGGGATTTCACTTGCGATTCCTCAACCTCTGCGCCAGCAGCAGCTAAAACACTTTTCAAACTTGATTCAGTTATTTCTTTTCCAAGTTTGTGCAACATTAATGCTGCATATATGTTTTCCATTTTATTTATCCTCTCCAGATTTAGTTTCTGAAGTATATTTCTCAAGCGCTTTTGCGTGAGTATGTCCTTTTGCAAGCAAGAACTTTATTGTTTCTTTATTAGGGTGACCGATTTCAACTGCGAACGGCAAGGCTTTTGCATAAGCTTCTTTTAATTTTGCAATTGTTCCTTCTCTATCAATATTAATACTTGTGTAAAGTTTTCCTTCCTTTGAATCAAACGCATAAAGAGGTATAAATCCGACGGAGAATGGTTTTATGTCTAGCTTTCCCATTACGTCAGCCGCTCCAGGCGAAATTTTTTCTCCTTTCTTCACGATAACTTTTGGTTGTTTGATACTGATTTTTCCTTTATCAATTTGAACTTGAATTCCTAATGCACCCAGTTCTGAAATTGCCGGTCCTGGTGGAAGATCAGTCGGTCCTGCCTGAACCTCAATATCTTCAGGAGCTTCTTGTCCCGCTTTAGCTTTAGCAGGAGTTTTGTTTTGCAATAATTCCGATGCTAAATCAAACGAATCCATGTCAGAAAATAAAACCGCAGTGCTTTCGTCAAGTCTTTCTTTCAATGAAGCCAGTTTGTCATTCTTCGAATCATCAATTGCCCTTAACATCAAATTTTTCTTAGGAACTTTCACAACTGCTTTTCCTCTTAGTTTCTTTCCGATTTCCTGGTATTGTGATGCTGGAAGATTCTTTATAGAAGCAATTAAAATTGTATTCTTATTTCCAATTAAATCTTTCAATTCTTTTACTGTCTTCAATTTTACTTGGGGTATAGCGTGAGTTTTTTTAGGTTTCATCTTATTTGTATCTTCTGAGGTTTAGTCATTGTGAATTTAATTTCAACGTTCTTGATGTTTTCCTTATCTCTTGGAAGCGCTTTTACTAAAGCATTGTAAACTGTCAGAATATTTTCAATTATTTCTTCGTCTTTCATACTTTGTTTTCCAATTGCAACCTTTATCGATGGTTCTTTAGCCTTAACTTTTACAGTTGTGTTAACTTTTTGCTTTAGTTCTTCTATAACTTTGTCGTCTGCGTTAACTAGAATTCCGAGCTGTGGTGAAGGCATTTTTCCAGCCGGCCCAAGCGCTCTACCAAAAGTTGTAGCAACTGCTGGCATTACACTAGCTTGAGCAATGAAGAAATCATAATCCTCTACAAGTTTCTTTATTGCTTTTTTATCGTTGTATTTTCTGAAATCTTCTTTAATTATTGTGTCTACTTTACTGTTTCTTGCTTCCAAGAACGCACCAATTCTCCTTTCTTTTATTTTATAAGGAACAGAAACAAAAAGATTAAGGGGAGTTTTTTTCAAATCGAATTTCTGCAAGTTAATAATTAAGTCTACTGACTGGTTGAATTTCATTTCTTTAGTCTTTCTCAATTCTATCAAAGCTTTTTGCAATTCTTCTTTCAAATCTGCCATGTTTACCTCCTACTTTATACGTCAAGAGTATAGAACTTAACTCTTCACGAAGTAGTTAATTGGTTGAATGTTCAAGATTCTTTGGGTTTTTAAATTTATCCTCTATTTGCTCTCTGTAAATTCTTTCCGCATCTTCTAAAGAAACTCTTTCTCCTTCGACTAAACCCAATAATCTTCGTATACTTTCATCTCTTAATTCGAATTGCTCTATTATTGCATTTCTCCTAGACTCTTCGTCTTCAAATGTTTCATTGAAACCTTTGATTGACCATAATTGGTGGTAAACAATAGGGTTTGTTTGCAGTCTTGTTTGGAAAAATCCTTCTCTAAGTTTTAAAATTCCATGAGATGGTTGTGGAAGATCGTAATTCATACAAAATGACCCGATGCTCCTTTGAACTATATCTCCCTTACCATCGATGTGATCTTTTACTAAATCTGCTTCTGCATCAAGCACTAGTAATCCATCTTCATATTCTGGAAGAATTAACCCATCTCTTCTAACTTTTGTTCTTAGAGTGAATGCACTATGCCAATAATCTCCTTTGATGAGATATTCAAAATGCCTGATATTAGCAGAAAACATCAACATAGAATCAAGATTTACAAATTCCGGATTAGGAGTAATTCTCAGATTTAAATTATATAAGGGAGTATCTGGACTTATCTTTTTACTCATATCCTCATTTACACAACAATCCTTATAAAGATTTATTTTGTGAACACTCTATGGAACTAGTAGCATTATTATCATCAGGACAAGGAACTTGGGCGCAAGTCTCAGGTTTAATAAAATTCGGTGAATGGGACAAAATTATTCTTCTCGGAGACGATTTCTCCTCACAATTTAACGTTCAGGATAAAAAAGAAATAACTCAGTTCATAAAAGTTGATTTGAATTTAAAAATAAAAGATTTGCGTGAAGAATTCATGAAAAAGTTGAAGGGAAAACTGGATGGAACTGAAGTTGCGCTCTCAATTGCTTCCGGCGACGGAAAAGAACACATGGCATTGATCTCTGCATTAATTAATCTCCCTGTTGGAATAAGATTCGCTGCGCTCACAAAAGAAGGTGTTATTGATCTTTAAACCTCAGCCTTACCTTTTTTATCAACTTTGAAATTATTCTTCACCGCTCTTCTACCTTCTTTTCTCCATTCAACAATTCTCCCAGTCTCAATTTCAATCGGGTCGGCTTTTCTTAATTTTTTAATTTGACTTTTAGTTAAAATATTAATGTGCTTCGCATCCGCTAAATATTCTGGAATATACCAAATATCTTCTTCTGAAGTTATCCAATTTTTTTTATCAAATCTATTCAAATTAATCGGCCGAGTATAGGAACGCAAAGTTTTGCTTCCGTCGCTTAAGAAATATTCATTGAAATACGACATTACTAGTTCTCTTATTGATTTGTAAATCGGATCACGATATCTTAATGCAGCATGATTTGTTTTTGATATAGCGCCCCAATAACCGTTTTCTTGGAAAACTACAACTACATGATCAAAATCTTTTTTATTTGAAGTTAAATCAACTACTAGAGGTTTGAATCCATTTACTTTTAACGCAGCAGCAGCAAGCATCGCACCTTCCATACAATGAGCGTTTCCTTCACGTAAGACTTTTCGGGGTGATTTACAGCTATCGCCGTTGGGTTCATAATTAATTTCTATTTTATCCAAAAAATCTTGAATTTTCCGAGGAGAATTTAGTTTCTTCAGAATCTTCAACTCTTTTTCATTCAGTCCAAACATATGGATAAAAAGAAGAAGCGGTATTTAAACTTTAAACAAAAATAAACAAGATTATCTCTTAACGAGATATTAAAATATCAGAGAACGTATAATTACATTCTTTTTTTCTTTGCAGCTTTTTTCTTTGCAGCCATGGTCAGCAATTACCTCTTTTTGCTAATTATTTCAGCCAAATGAAGTTTAAATACCTTTCTAAGTTGAATTTCACCGACGGTAAATTAGAACAAAGCTAGCGCCCAAAACACCATAATTAACAAGAGTAAAATCAAAAATAAATAAGTTATAGCCGCAAAAGTTCTTTCTGCAATTTTTTTATTTCCGGTTAAACCCAAGATTGTTAAATAAAAGAACCTTCCTCCGTCGAAAATTCCGACTGGGAGCATGTTGACTAATGCAACACTTATGCAAATCAAAATTGTCCACCATAATAAATTGTAGATAAATAAACTGAAATCATTTCTTGATTCATAACTTACATTTGGTTCTTTGAATGAAGAAAGTAAATCATAAATTTTTCCCATTAATCCGGAAGATGATTCTCTGTCGATGAATCCAACTCCAAGCCATCCGTTTCCATTATACGGACTCTCGCCTAAAGTGATTTCATATCCTTTTGTTTCTCCTCCTAAATCTGTCTTTATCTGGACAGTCTCTCCAGCAGTTTTTCCTGATAGAGCCAAAGTTAAATCTTCTCTTGAGTTAATTTCTTTGCCGTCAATTTCAACTATTGAACCGCTAAGATTATTTCTTATTGCAGGAGCATCGTCGTAAAGCAATAAATATTCACTCTCGTTTTGTTGTACTAGCATTTGTTTTGTGATGACAAAATTTCTTTCTCCTACCTTAAATTCGTTAAATCCTTCTTCACTAAGTTCAACTAATTGTTGATGAGTTGCATTCTGAACAACATTTCCATTTACCATTGTTATTCCGCTTAAACCAACAGCAGCATAAGAATAACTGTCAAAATAAACTCCGTTAGGAACAAACATCGTCGAGAATAATACAAACAATACTGCAAAGAAAAATATTGCAGTTAAAATATTTGCAAATGTTCCGGCCGACAGAACTGCCATTTGATCAAACTTCTTTGCCTTCTCCATATCTTTTTCATCTTGTTCAACAAATGCAGCTAAGAATACTGGAAGGAAATAAGGGAAGAACCCAAATCCTGTCGATTTAATCTTTATCCCGTATCTTCTCATAAATATTCCGTGAGCAAATTCGTGCGGAATTGCAATTAATGCTATAATTATAATCCAATAGATGAAGTAGAAAGGCGGAAGGAAATCTAATTTGAAAACTTGTGGGAGATATGGAACTAGTGGTGTTATAGGAGGAACTTTGACTGCTTGAACAACATCAGGCCTGGCAAAATAAATCCAGATTATTTTTCCAAATAAATAAGTCATTGAAATCATTAAAATAAATCCTAGTCCTATGGATACATAGCTCAAAAATGAAAGGGTTCGTTGATATTTGCTTCCTATTTTATCAATTAATCTCATACCCCATTTTGTTCGATAAAGAATCATCAACCCATCTTTTTTGATATTATGCTTACGAGTATAAAGAAACACTGACACCGAAACTACAAATAAAATTAATAACGCTATATCAAATATTACAAAATTCATCTTTCACCTTTTTATTTCTTCTTTAAAGGTCTAAATGCTCTCTTGTTGCACTTTCTGCATTTAACTTTACCTTCAAGAATTTTAATTTGATCTGCTTTTATCTTGGATTGACAATTCTTACATACAAATACGTTCTTGAACAATCTGTTTTGTGCTTCTGCGATTTTTGCCATTTTATTTTTCTCTCATTTGGTTTCTTGAAAACTCTTTAAAGTTTTCTTTTCACCACTTTGTCACCTTCGACGTCCCAGTATTCGACGGTGTCATTTATTTCAACTTGATCTTTAATTTCTAAATCACATGGAACATCAATTGTCTCGAAGTTTTCCAAATCCATTACGCTTACATTTGCGCCATCACCTTTCGATAAGATTTGTCCCTTTCTTTTATCGACCATTGGAACTTCTAATCTTTCATGTCCTGGAACTACGAAAACTTTTTTGTTTCCAGTAATTATTCCAACTGCTTCAAACCTACATTTAGCATGACCATGTTTTCCAGTTTTTGAAATATCTATACTTTTTACAACACAAGGCGTTCCATCCACAATAATATTTGTTCCAACTTTCGCCTCTGTTGCGTCAATAATTTTTAATACCATAGAGTAGACAAAAAAAATACATTTATAAACGTTTTTACTCAAGTCGTATTATGACTTTACAAAAAAAAGATTTTGTTGAGATGAATTTTACTGCTAAAATTAAAGATGGCCCTATATTCGATTCAAATATTGCAGAGGATCTTAAATTGGCAGGTATTGAAACTAAATCTCCTCCTAAACCGTTTGTATTTTCTTTGGGCGAAGGAATGTTTCTGAAAAGCGTTGAAGAATTTTTAATCGGAAAAGATCCCGGAAAGTATTCTATTGATCTTGAAGCGGAAAATGCGTTCGGAAACCGAGAGCCTAGATTAGTTCAGGTAATGCCGATAAAAATCTTTCACGAACATAAAATAAACCCGATTCCTGGCGTTTCATTAAATTTCGACGGAAGAGTTGCAAAGATTCTTTCAGTTAATGGTGGCCGTGTAACTGTCGATTTTAATCATCCTTTGGCAGGAAAAGCGGTTGTTTACGACGTTAATATTTTAAGAAAAGTTGAAGATCTAAACGAAAAAGTTTCTGCATTCAGCAATTTCCTATTTGGGAAGGATGTTGTATTCGAGATAAAAGAAAACAAAATAATTATGGAGCTTGAAAAGAATTTCGCTAACTTTGCAAAAGTCTTCGAGGAAAAGTTCAAAGAGCTTTTTGGGCTTGGTCTTGAAGTCAAAGAAACCACTTTAGAGGCAGAAAAGCAGTTACCTAAAGAAATTGATGATTTATCTAAAGAAAGTAAAATACAATAATCCTTATAAACAAAACTTTTTTTAACAGAATATGGCTGTGATAACAGAAAAAAGGGGAGATCTTATTTCTCAGGAAGTTGCAGATATTGATCGTGAGTTAGAGGAGCTGATAAAAAAACAATCAGCTAAGATAAAAGTTATTGGTGTTGGTGGAGGAGGAAATAACTCTTTGTCTAGAATGCGTGAAATTGGAATTAGAGGTGGAGAGTTAATTGCGGTTAATACTGATGCGCAGGATTTATTATATGCTAACGCCGATCAAAAAATTTTAATCGGAAAGGAGTTGACTCAAGGACTCGGTGCCGGAAGTAATCCTAAAGTTGGTGAAGAAGCGGCAAAAGAATCTGAATCTGAGATAAAGAAAAAAATCTCCGGAAGCGACATGATTTTCATTACGTGTGGCCTTGGTGGTGGAACTGGTACCGGTGCTGCGCCGGTTTTAGCATCCTTGGCAAAAAAACAAGGTGCATTAACAATTGGTGTCGTAACTTTACCCTTCACGATTGAAGGAAAGAAAAGAATTGAAAATGCAATGGATGGCCTTGAAAAAATGGAAGCTACTGTTGATACTTTAATTGTAATTCCTAACGACAAATTACTCGAACTAGCGCCGGAATTACCTCTGCACACTGCATTCAAGATCTCCGACGAGATTTTAACAAATGCCGTTAAAGGAACAACCGAACTTGTAACAACTTCCGGTTTAGTAAATTTAGATTTTGCAGATATTAAAGCAGTAATGGTTAACGGGGGAGTGTCTTTAATCGGAATGGGTGAATCAGATTCTGCAAGCAGAGCGTTGGATTCCGTCGAGAAAGCAATTAATAATCCTTTGCTTGATGTTGATATTTCAAATGCTACTGGAGCATTAGTTAACATTGTCGGCGGCCCAGATATGAGTTTGGATGAATGTAAATTAATTATTGAAACTGTTGGAAACAAACTTTCTCCAGATGCAAAATTAATCTGGGGTGCGCAAATTTCTGAAGACATGGAAAAATCTCTGAGGGTTTTATTAATTGTCACTGGAGTAAAAAGTTCTCAGATTCTCGGTCACGGCGATTCAATGGAAAGGGTCCGCCACAAAGAAATCGAAGACGAACTTGGAATTGACTTTTTTGAATAAATATATTTCTCAAAATAAATCATTATAAACTCTCTAAAATCCATTTTCTTGATGAAAAAATATTCTGCAGATCAAGTTTTAGAAATAACTCAGCTAAGTAGTGAGATCAGGGATTTCAAAGACTCATTAAATCAAGCAGAAAATTCTCTCTTAGTTTCTCCTGGATTGTATGATCAAGTTTACAAACTTGCAGAAAGGTTATCGAGATATTCGGAACTTTATGGAGATCAAATTAATTATTTTGCAGAATTAAAATCTAGATTAGAAGAGGTAGTTCTTTGTTCGGGAGCTCTCAGCCACTTACCGTCTAGACCTGTGCCCCGGAATCCAGTTAATAAAAGACCTAAGAAGGCTGAAGATGACTTACGATTTTGAATAATTTTAAAAACCCATTCCTATTCTTTAAATCATGGCAGAGTTAGTTCAAAACGCAAAATCTTTTTTTGTAAAATGCAAGCGTGTTTGGTTTTCACTTAGAAAGCCGACGATGAAAGAATTTCAGACAGTTACAAAAATAACCGCGCTTGGTGCACTTGTTTTAGGCGCAATTGGCTTTGTAATTTCGTTAGCTGTCAACGCCTTTTAAAACGAAGAATTTTTAAACCATAATTTTTACTTAATATTACTACTTCTAGTGATTTAGGAGTAGTTGGAACAAGATGATATTTATAATTAAAGTAACAACAAACAAAGAAGAACGAGCCGTCGATATGATTGCTGAAAGAGCGGAGAAAAAATCTCTTAATGTTTTTTCAGTATCAAGGCCTCACGGACTACGAGGATATATTTTACTCGAGGCTGCTGACAGAGAATCTGCTGAAGAAGCAGTTTTCAACCTTCCTTATGTTAAAGGAATAATTGGAAAAACGATCAGTTATGAAGAAGTAAAATCGATGGTAGAACCTTCTGTTAGCACTGTTTCAATCAAAGAAGGCGACATTGTTGAAATGATTGGCCAAACTCTTAAGGGAGAAAAAGCAAAAGTTTTAAGAATAGATAAACAGAAAGAAGAAGTAGTAGTAAGTTTATTGGGAGCAGTTGTCCCTTTACCTGTTACTGTTAAAATTGATAATGTAAGAGTTATCCGACGTGAAGGAGAAGAAGAAAATGTTGATTAAACTTTTAATTGAAGGAGGAGCAATGGCGCCAGGACCAGCTTTAAGTCAAAAATTAGGACCAGCTGGAATAAACATGGGCCAGGTTATTTCTAAAGTTAACGAGGCAACAAGAGATTTCAAGGGATTAAAAGTTCCGGTAGAACTTGATGTTAATGTTTCAACAAAACAATTTGAAGTGAAAGTATTTTCACCTCCAGCTTCAGAACTGATAAAAAAAGAATTAGGAATTGAAAAAGGTGCAGGCGCTCACAAAAAACTTTTGGCAGGAAATATTTCAATCGAACAAGCAATTTCTGTTGCTAAAACAAAAATGCCAAACATGTTAGCTAAAGATCTAAAAGCAGCAGTTAAGAGTGTCGTCGGTACTTGCGTTAGTTTGGGAGTTTTAGTTGAAAGTAAAAACCCAACTCAAGTTGAACTGGAAATTGATCAAGGAGTTTATGATAAAGAAATTAAAGAAGTAAAAATTCAGACTTCTCCGGAAAAAAAGAAAGAACTTAAAGATTATTTTGAAAAAGTAAAATCTGATCAGGAAAAACTAATAAAACAGGAAGCTGCTGCTAAAGAAGCTGCTGCTGCCGAGGCTGAAAAGACCAAGGCTGCTGCACCTGCTGCTGCACCTGCAAAAGCTGCCGCTAAACCAGCCGCTAAAAAATAATTAGTTTTATAAATCACTCGCAGTTTCTTTTATGAAGGGGCTGTGGGGTAGCCTGGTAGCCTTAAAGGTTTGGGACCTTTCGACCCCGGTTCAAATCCGGGCAGCCCCATTTTACAAAATGCCAACAAAATCAAAAAAATCAAGATCGGCCGGAAGATTCGGCGCAAGATACGGAAAGAAAGTTAGAGATAGACTTGTCAAGGTTGAAGACAAGCAAAGAAAAAAGCAACCCTCTCCTTTTCATCCAAACGGCGAAGCGAAAAGAATTGCAGTTGGAATATGGAAATGTAAAAAAACTGGAAAAGTGTTCGCAAACAACGCTTATTATTTAGATTAAAATGGCAACTTACAAATGTTTCAAATGTGAAAAGAAAATAAATAGTGCAGACCTTGAAAAAAGATTTGTCTGTCCTAACTGTGGAAGCAAAATTTTCTATAAGCCTAGAACACAACTAAAAAAAGTTAAGGCAATATAATGGACGAAAAAATTCAACAGTTGCAAGCTCTTGAATATAATCTCCAGAATTTATTAATGCAAAAACAAGCATTTGAACTTGAACTTTCTGAAACTCAGTCTGCATTAGAAGAAATTGGCTCCTCTGGAGAAGAAGTTTACAAAATTATTGGTCAAATGATGATCAAATCAGACAAGTCAAAGATTCTAGATGAACTTGAAAATAAAAAAAAGATTTTGGATCTTAGAATAAAGTCTTTTGAGAAACAGGAGAATTCTCTTTCTGAAAAAATTGATACTCTTCGTGAAGAGGTAACAAAATCCTTGAAATAGTGAAAACCGTTACGAAATCTTTATAAAGATATTATTTATCAATCTACTATGGTATTCGATAAAATCAAAAAAGCATTCTCTGGCGCAGATGACAATTACGGGGAAGAATATCTGGAAATTGACGTCGATGCAGGTGAAAAAGATCATAAAGTTATTGTAAAACTTTTCGTTTTAAAACAATATGATGATGTTAACGAAATCTTAAACTCTTTGAGAGAAGGATATACTATTGCAGTTATTGATATTAAGGTGCTAAAACAAAAAGATTCAATTGAATTAAAAAGAGCAATCTCAAAATTGAAGAAAACCACTGATGCTCTTGAAGGCACAATTGCTGGTTTTGGAGAAAACATTGTTGTTGTAACTCCTTCCTTTGCAAAGATTCATAAGGACATGCCAAAAGAAGATAAAAAACCTTCAAGCAAGTTCGATACTTATTAATCTTCTAAATAATTCTAAACTCTCGCTAAACTAAATACGGTCTTTAACGCTACAATAATTGTTGCAGGAGTAAATAATGTAATAAGCGCAGCAAAGATTGCAGAAATTGTGTTTCCTACTCCGACTCCGATTAATGTTCCCTTGACTCCATCCAAACCAAACCGTGCAACAATAACTAATACTGCCCCGGCAATCATAAATGTTTGATTGTCTTTCTCATTAACATTTACAAAACCAATAAACATTCCTATTAATACAAGTATTCCATAGATTGTTCCGCTGTATTTCTCAAAAATGGGTAAAGGAATTAATCTCGACGCAGAAATGCCAACTATTATAGCTAAAACTACTCCAATCAAAAACGCCCATGCACCGATGGTATTTTCTTTAGATTTAAGCATATACACCTCTAATTTTCTAGACCGTTCAAATATATAAAATTTATTATATTCTCAAAAATAGAAATATTTATAAACCATAGTAACTGCAGAATGATTACAAATGAAAAACAAAAATATTTTATTGACGCTAACAAGTATTGTAGCTTTGATAGTTACTTTGAGTTTAGTTAGTGCTACTATCACAATCAGCGCACCTACTCTTTCAAAAACAAGTGGTTCTAATTCAGTTGATATTACGATTGATAGTAATAAAAACGAAACTATTCATTTCAATTCCATAAGTTCTATAACTGAAGATGGGAGAACAATAACATTTTCAACACCATCAGATATAGCTATTAATGATTCAGATTCTAAAGAAGTTACTATTAGTTACAATATTCCTTCTGGATTTGAGTTTAAGCTAGGAAAAACTTATCAAACAACCTTGTCTCTAAACGGATCTGAATCAGGACAAAAGACTCAAACTTTATCTTTTGGTTCTTCAAATGAATATTGTGAAGTTTCAAATAGGGGCAATCTTGATGTTCAAATTAAGGATATCCAAGTAAATGGATTTAGCACTGACGATGATGAATTTTACCCAGGCGATGAAATTGAAGTTGAAGTTAAAATCGAAAATAATGGAGATGAAGACATTGACAATATTGAAATTGAATGGGCTCTGTACACTTCAGACGGAACTTTAATTGATGAAGATTCTGAAGATGATGTGGATGTTAGAGATGGTGATGATGAAACAGTTACATTTACAATAACAATTGATCCAACTGATTTAGATGTTGATGAAGAGAATTATATTTTATATGTAAGAGGAACTGGTGAAGATCAAGAAGATGATAGAGATGTTTGCAGCAGCGACTCTCAAGATCTTAGTCTGATTTTATCTAGAGACTTTGTAATCCTTAGAGATATAAAAGTTCCTGATGTTGCTCAATGCGGTGGTCAAGCACAAGTTAACGCTAGAGTTTGGAATATTGGAGAGGACGATCAAGATGATATTATTGTAAGAGTTTACATCTCTCAATTCGGATATGATAGAGATTTCGAAGTTGGAGACATTGATGCACTAGACGATTCAAGATTCTCAGCTTTGATAGATATCCCTTCCAACGTAAGCCAAGGATCATACACTGTTGCATTTGAAGTCTTGGACGAAAATGGAGATATTTATGAAAGCGAAGATGATGATGAATCCAGATTCTCTGAAACTTTAAGAGTTGAAGGTGGATCATGCGGAATTCCTTCTTCAAGAGCAACAATAACAGCAGAAATCCAATCTGGTGGAAGAGCTGGAGAAGAATTAATAATCAATGCAAGAATAACTAACACTGGAAATAGTTTGTCAACTTATACAGTAAATGTTGTAGGATACGAAAACTGGGCATCATCTGCTCAAGCAGCTCCATCCACTCTTTCAATCTCAGCAGGTGAAACAAGAGAATCTACTATCAGCTTAAATGTAAACAATGGCGTTGAAGGAGAACAGACTTTCACAGTTCAACTTTTGTCTGGTGGACAAGTTGTTGTTCAACAGCCGGTTTCAGTTGAGGTAACAAAGTCAGCATTTAACTTTAACCTTGGCGGAAGTTGGTACTTGTGGGCAATAGCAATTGTAAACATAATCTTAGTTGTTGTAATCATAATTGTTGCAATAAGAGTTGCAAGAAGTTAAACTCGCTAATTATTTAAACGAGCTTTCTTTTTATCCTTAATGAAAAAGAAGGAGAAGTTTATTTTAACCGGCATTTTTTTTAGATATTTCTTGATTATTCTCGCCTCGATAAACAGTCTCTTTATCTTCTACTTTTTATTTTCTACAGTTACGATTAAACTTTCTTATTTTTTAATTGACTTATTTGCAAAGATTTCCTTGTCAGGAGATTCTTTGGTCTCATGGGATTATGTAATTACTATTGTTCAAGCATGCGTTGCAGGATCTGCATATTATCTTTTATTTATCCTTAATCTTTCAACTCCTAAAATCACCATAAAAAACCGGATTAAAATATTTTTATTTAGCTCAATCGCTTTCTTGAGCTTAAACATAATTAGAATTACTATGCTGGCATTTCTATTCTTAAATTATCCTTCTTATTTTGAGATAATTCATAAATTGTTCTGGTATCTACTCAGCATCGTGTTTGTCGTCGGAATTTGGTTCGCATGCGTAAAATTATTTAAAATTGGTTCTATTCCCATATACTCAGATATAAAATCAATAAATAATTTAAGATGATAGATCAGTTAGTCTCTTTTTTAGCTGCATGGGTGCTCAGTATTATTGACAAGTTTGGATATCTTGGAATATTTATCGGTATGACTATAGAGAGTTCTTTTATTCCTTTTCCTAGCGAAATAATTCTTATTCCTGCTGGAGCATTAGTGGCGTCTGGAGAAATGAGTTTTTTCTGGATTTTTATTGCTAGTCTTGCAGGAAGTTTATTGGGAGCATTAATAAATTACTCAATTGCATTATTTTTAGGAAGAAGCGCAATAGAAAGAATTATTGAGAAGTATGGAAAAATATTTTTTATTGGCCCGGACCAGTTAAAGAAATCAGACGATTATTTTGAAAAATATGGAGAGATAACAACTTTCGTCGGAAGATTAATCCCGGTAGTTAGGCAATTAATTTCACTCCCGGCAGGTTTTTCAAAGATGAATTTATTCAGGTTCTGTCTTTTCACTTCACTAGGCGCAGGAATTTGGTCAGTAATTTTAATTTATCTTGGATATATCTTCGGCAATAACTCGGAGTGGATAAAGACTAACTTGAACATCATTACTTACTTTATTCTTGCAATTGTTTCAATTATCGTCGTAATTTATTATCTAAAACGGGGAAGAGCTAGTTCCGAGCGACCTTTATCATCTCAAGTATGAATCTTTCAGTTGAAGGTAGGATCTCACAATCCTTTACCTGAATCTCATAACAACTTACTCCGATTTGCTTAACTTCATTCCCTGTGCCATTGACAATGTTGATTAAGGTATACCTGCCCATTTCGTCACACTTTGCTTCAGGATCAGTTATTATTGTAGCTCCTAGACCGTCTCTAAATATTTGATTCACATTTGCTACGGCAATTACTCCATCGCCATCACATCTGAAATCATTTCCTCCATTAATTACTACCATCTTTGACAAAAGCACTTTTCCTTTAAATTCTATTTGACTAGTCTCTTTAGGACTGTTTCTTAAATAAACATTGTATTCTTTTCCATTAATCTTATTTGGAAATGTCGTATGGTAAAATGTAACTCCGTTCTCGTCTAGAACGTCAAACTTTACACCATCATATTCAACAGTATTGATTTTATTATGCAAATAAATCCAAACCAAGATTGCCACAATAATTATTCCCAAGAAAATTAATATATTCCTTAGAATTTTATTTTCTTTCGCAATTTGGCCGGTTTTAACTTCTGACACTTCTTCCGTGAAATCTTTCTCAATAACTTTTTCTTCACCCTTCTTTTCAATTTTGAAGATTTCTTTTTCCTTTTTGCTCTTTTTAGCCATTTTTTAATAATGTGTTTATTGTTTATAATATTATTGATAATTTTATTGTATATTCAATATATTAAATAAGAATTCGTCAGTAATTCTTACTAAATCGCTTTGAGGACCTCTTAGAAACACACAATTGTTTTCTTGAGATATTTCTTTAACTTCATTTTGCTTAATTATTATGACATTGTCTTCACAACTTTTAACTGGCAAGTCACCTTCACACCCTTCTCCCTCTAAACACGCTTCTTGAATTCTTCCCGCAATTAGATTAAGGTTATTTTTTATTTCTTGCGTTGCTACTGGTTCGTCTGAAACAATATATAACGGCTTACCCGAATAACTATTGAATTCTCTGTTTAAGTTCAATTCTGCTGTCTGTTTTGGATTATGTCTAAACAGATAAAGAACGCCTCCCATCTCTGTAACCCAAAAACCATTTTGATTAATGAATTCATAACCGTTATGCTTTATAGTTGTAGTCGAATCACCGTCGGTATTTTGAACAGCATAACCTAGTGTGCTCACAAGCATTAGGAAGATTAAAATAAATCCCACTATGAATTGATTCCTTCTTTTCTCTTTCTGTCTTTCGCCTTGAGTTGTTATTCGTCTCATATCTAACTCTCACTTTCTTACTATAAAAGCTTTACGAATCCTGGATTTATTTTAATTGGAAAGATCTAAACTTACCAGTAAGAAGTTAAAAAAAGAAGAAAAAGAAAAATAAAAAATTAAATTTATATCGCGCTCACAGTTGAGTCACCACTAACTCCAACTATTCCTAAGTATTTATTTCCAACAGTTGTGTCAATACTACTTGGAGATGTTGTTAATTTAGTGGACGCAGCCTTTGTATCTTCAGCACTATAACCTGCAACAACCAATGCAACTCTTCCGTCAGTAAATGGACTATCTACAGTTTGTATTATGTATTGTCCAGTTCCTGCTCCAGTAGCACTTGTGAAAGCAGCACCGCAAGTTCCTGATGGAACTCCTAATGCTTGAGCAGCTGCAGAGTTAATACAACTTCCTCCAACAAGGATTACGTTCTTGTTTTCCCAAGAACTTCTTTCACTGTCTTTGAAAACCATACTTCCTGCACCACTACTTGTTGCACCGATCTCAGATACATAGAATTGAGCGTAAGAGTCATCACCGTGATAAGTGATACTTAACTCATTCAATGCATTTCCACTTGGTTGGTCAAACTCTAGATAAGTTGCCAAAGGTGAAGGTACATATCCTACATCAATATCTGAACTTCTGTCAGCATCAAGAGAAGCGTAATCAACTCTTGTTACTTCAGTACCATCTGCAGCATCGATTCCAACTTCAACAGTGAAGTTCTTGCCTTGAGCAATGTTATTGCTAGCATCTTCTTCAGTGAATGTTGTAACCCATTGAGTAGTGTTTACTGTTAGATTCAACGCACCTGTAGCAGTACTTGCAGCAGCAATTACTGGTAATCTGAATACCATTCCTTCTGCAGTTACAACTCGGTCAGTGTAAACAGTTCCACTTCCTGTAGGAGCTACCATAACAACAGCATTTCTACCATTGTCACTAGCACTACTTAGAGTGAATGTAACCTGTCCGTAGTCTTTTGTTCTTCCAACTTCGCTAAGTACTACATCGCTTCCTCCAGCTATGTTTTTCAGAGTAGTTTTGTTCTTACCACTTTCATCCTCAATCTTATCTATTTCGAATACATAAGATTCAGCATCATTTCCTGAAACCCATGTAGCTACAAAGTAACTGTTTAAAGTCTCGTTTAAAGCAACCGAACTATGTGATCCGCTTGTGGAGTTAGTTACTAATACGTGAGTTGAACTTTCTCCAAGTCCTTCCCAAGCTGTAACACCATTATTTGTATATAATACAGGTAATGAAAGATCTCCATCTTCAACAGTTGTTGTAAATCTTACTGAATCAGCGCTGTCGTCGATCATTGTAACTTCTTCTGCAGGAGTTACGAAGTCGCCCATTGACAGTTTTATTGCCCCAAATCCTGGCATTGATACATCAATACCTGGCGCAATCCACACGTCACCATCTGTTAACCATTCAAGGTTAATTGACTCAATGTTTGTACTTGAATTCGTTATGTAAGCGTTTACTACATAACTGTATTCATTTGCATCTTCCATATCGCTAACATCTTCAGAGTTAACTTGGACTTCTATTCCATTCTCGATGACAATTTGTCCAGTACCCAAACTAAATTCTACTTGGGAAACTCCTGTGTCCTTCGAGTTGTAAGAAACATCCTTTATTCCAACATAAGTTCCATCACTTAACTTGTAAGTTTGACCTTCGTCGATGGAGTTTGTCACTTGCCCGTTAACTTCTAATCTTGCAGTGTTAGCATCTTCTACGAAATTAATTGAAACTTCGTAAGACTTACCATCTACATCTACACTTACTGTTTCTCCTTCGGAGACGATTGCAGTGTTAGCTGAATCTAGAAGAGTCATTTTGACTCCATTAGCAGTAGTAGTAACTTGTGAAATGTAGAAATCTTTTCCTAATATCTCAAGATTAGTGTTTTCTAAATCATCAAAGTTGCTTCCACCTTCAGCTGCATTGTCAAAGTCAAGTGTATAGTTTGCTAGAAGTGTAGCATCACTAAGATCAAATCCGATAACTGGTTGGTAATCGTAATTTGTATCTCTAAAGAAGCTAAGGTTTAGTGCCCCAATATTGATTTGTTGAGTATATGCGTATTCTTCATTTTGATCGTTTACGTATACACCTGGAGCTAAAACCACGCTTAGTTCGTCGTCATCTAGTGTTGGATAAATGCTGGATGCAAGTTCTCCTAATGTAAAGTGATCAATACTTCCTTTATCGAAAAGTACGTAATCTCCTTCATCTGGAACACCACCACCAATCTTACCTTGAAGGTAAGTAGCAATGCTGTTTGCTTGAGTTTGGTCCATTGGATCAGCATTCGCACCATAGACAACAGCTACGCCGTTTCCTGAACTCGTAAATGGAGCAGGGAAACTAGCTGCAGCAGCAGTTCCTAGTGTTAAACCTGTCAAAAGTACCCCAGCAGTTATTGCTGAAATTTTCTTAAAATTAAATTTCATTTTTTAAACCTCCTTTCAGCTCTATAGACCATTTTAGATAACCGCTCAGCCTAAACCGGGCAGTATTCTCCTACACCTAAAAGGTGTAATAGACAAAATCGATTTTGGTTTAAAAAGGTTACTATACTCTAACACTTTCCTTGCAGTTATATCTCTATTTTTTCAGGATTTATTTATAAGTCTTATGAAACTATTAGATAATTACAACTATCTTTCTTTCAATATTCTTTTCATTCACCCAAACATTTATTAATATGTCTGGTATTTTATGAATATATGTTTATCTTAAACAGATATACTAAATTTTATCGTCGGAAAAAATGGTAAAGACTAAAGTAAGAGAGATTTCATTGATACAATCCAAGGGAACTTTTTCGATTTTTAAGAAATCTCTTTCAAAAGAAGATTACGACTTTACAGGCCTTTCTGCATTAAGGCAGTTATTCAACAACGAAAAGGCAAGAATCCTTCATACGATAAAGTCCGAAGAACCTCAGTCTATCTACGATTTGGCTAAGAAGTTGAACCGAGACTTTAAGTCTGTTAAAGAAGACCTTAAGCTTTTAGAACGGTTTGGTTTCATTCAAATGGTGGGGGAGAAAACTAAAAATCGTGTACGCCACAGACCAGAAATTATTGTAGACAATGTAGTTATTAATGTAAAACTTTAGGAATAAACCTTAAATGATATATCGATAGAACTCCCACTTTGGCTGAAAAATTGCACCGCTCCAATATAATTGTTTGTTTTATTTCCTTCCTCTATCTTTATTATGGTCTGATTTCTGTCTAAGACTTCTAAGGAGTAACCTGAGTACCTTCCACCCTCTATCTTCCAGCTTTCGGATGAAATCCCTTCTAGAGTCTCCTTTAAGACATTACAGGCTCTTTCTCCATTCAAACACTCACGCCCATTTTTACATTCAACTATTAGTCTCTGAATGTTCTGAGGCCCTTGATTATTTTCACATGATGTTGTGTATTGTAATGTTGACTGCAGGAAGCTCTCGACTTCGTAACTGTTTATTTCTTCTGCCGGTTGCCTTAACGTGAATCCTAAAAAAATTAATAATATCACTGATACCAGCACCACGATCATCACAAAACCGACCATTTCTTCTTGCCCTCTATTCTGCTTCTTCATAACTCACTAATAACCTCGCCATTTCACATTTAGTTTCAACACTGTTTTCATTTTGCTCTTTTCTGCACAAAGAAACAAAGTTTGAATTGTAAAATCCCCTTACCTCTCCTTCTTTAATTCGTATTAAATTACAATTAGGATAATTCGCATTGTTGCATTCTATCTCTTTTGTTTGAGGTGGATAAATTTTTCTTACTTCAATATTAGAAACACCCCAAAAATCCAAATAAACTTCAGAATTCTCCTTCAATGCCATTAATTTGTCAGCGTCGACACAGTTTGTTCTTCCTGTTCCGAAAGATTCGCCGCATGAGAACTCAGGAGAATTTGCGAGTTTTGTAACAAGCAGAAGTGTTTCCTTGTTTTGTAGTTCAGTCGCACTTTCTTTTAGGCTAGAAAATTTCACAACAATAATAAACATTCCAACCAACACAAAAAACAAAGTTAACGCAATTAGCATAAATGCCATTTGTTGGATTTTTAATTGTCCTCTTACCATAAAGCGCATTCACCTCTGTCATCATTCTTCTTTCTAACCTCTTCTGCAATATTTTTAACTGAATTCAAACTTGCTGAACTGCTTAGTATTTCTGCACCCGAAGACAAAGCCATCAAATCTGCGTCTAAATTAGTTCCGCAGTTTGTTCTCGTGGAAATAAATGTTGACTTGTCCAAATATAGTTCAGAAAGACTTTTTGTTCTTTTCATAAGCCTTTTTAGTTGACACTCGTAATTTTGTTCATCAGAGAAAATTGCTCCGTACATTAAAGCATCATCTTCAAACCAAACAGTTTCTCCGTTTTTCTCGACGGTTTTCAAGTTATAATTTATTGTTACATCACAGTCTGTAGAGCCAGAGAAACAAATTTTTGTCATTTGCTCTGTGCAGTTTGCAAAAAAGAAATTATCTCTATTTAAGTCTTCAAGTTCATCTTTAACTTCTTCCAGTTCATTTAACCCACTAAAGCAGAAATTTTCTTGAGATGGGACTACATAAATTAAATCTGCAATTTTGAACGGAAATTCAAAACTCTTTGAAAAAAGATAAAACTCTTTTCCTTCGACAGGGTATTCTCCAAAAATATATTTGTTAGAGGCTAAAATATCGACGCTCGGGTCCGTCCATTTGTTAAACGTTTTTTGCGAAATTCTTATTGATTGATCTCCAAATTCTCCATCTTCACTACAACCTAAATAAATTCTACTCTCTGTCGGCAAGGAAATTGGAACGACCTGCGATTCTTGAAAAGATGTTTCTAGAGGATTTATTAAAACGCTTATTTCTTTTGCAATTTCAGTGTTTGACTGCGTGCTTTCCGTGTTGATTATCCTCGTCGCCGCAAATATGGCCAAGAACAAAATAAAGACTCCGACGACAATTGCGAAAAACCATGCAAAAGAAAATTGCAAATATCCTCTCATTTTATGTTTACCAAGTTTTCATTGAAATCTTTTTCAATTGTTAAAGTGATCTTTCCGTTGTTGTTTATACAAGAGGGATTATTCACCGCAGTAATTCTTTCTATGTCGGCATGTTTTATTTCTACCGAGTCTAGTCCTTCACCTGAACCAACTGGATAAAATGCCAAGTTTTCATTCTCAATTTGAACTCTTTGGAGCTCGAAAAATAAGTTCTGATCTTTTCCTTTCGATGAAGAAGAATAATCTATAAAACAAACTTTCTCAATTTTTGTTGGAACGTCATAAGTTATTTCTTCCGCACCTTGTGTTCCTCTCCAAATTTTGTCAACATCATTTTCTAGTTTGTCGACGAAGTTTGCAGTCTTTACGGATTCTTGTAAATCTAAAAATTTCATAATTGCATAAATTGCAACACTCAAAAAGATTACAATTAAAATTATTGAGAAAATCATTCCGAATGATAATTCAAGTTGCCCTCTGGAATTTTTACCTAAAAACTCTCGCCTCTTTTTCATCTACAAAACAATCAAAGAAAGCTTATAAATTTTTCATGCAAAACTTTTGTAAGGTCTTACAACAATACTACATTCATCCGGATCAGGCTGGTTGCCGTAATCGTCGCTGCATTTAACATAAACCGTGTTTTGAGTGTTCCAATCTACATAATG
Source organism: Candidatus Woesearchaeota archaeon (assembly GCA_964518155.1). Classification (GTDB taxonomy): domain Archaea; phylum Nanobdellota; class Nanobdellia; order Pacearchaeales; family GW2011-AR1; genus JAUSKC01. Next base: position 1,615 of record CAZFDH010000006.1, on the reverse strand, counting down.
CTCTGTTTCTTCAACCGTTGTCATTTTTATTCCGTCCGCATATTGATAATTACAAGCAAGATTCGCATTTACGCTGTAAACACATTCTGCTTTTTCTTCTGTTATAATCTTCAGATAATTTTCTTCATAATATGTCCTTACTACTGTAGGCGCCTCTTCATCAACTTCAACACTGAATGAAACACTCTCTTCGTCGGCATTTCCTCCTAAATCAACACATCTTATTGAATAATCGTAATCACCTTCAGTTAAAAATAATTCTTGTGAATGTTCATTTGAATCGCTTTCGACGAATTCAATATAATCTCTATCTCCTTCTTCTTTGAAATAACAAAATGCTTGCCCGTCATCATACCCTGCAGAAGTTTCGGCTTCCAAAACTACTTTCACACTTTGCGTTGATCCTTTTATTGTTTCGTTAGGGCCAACAGAATCTATTACTAATGGTTGTGTTCCTACGACGGTAAATTCATATGACTGTTGGTTAACGTTGCGATCATTTTCTTGCGCGTTAGGTTGATCTTCACATCTGAAATAGAAATTGTTTTCTGCTCTATCATTTAATGAATTCAAAGTTGTCGAACATTTGTAAAGCATTTGTGCATTCATTTCAAAGACGCTTCTTGAACAGCTCATCGTTTCTTCCATATCTTCATAAGATTGATCTCTTCTAGACCATTTACATGTTGCCGGCTCGTTCGTGTAAACTTCTAAATCTAATTCTTCTTGTTCAAATGCAATTGGCATTCCATTCAATAAATTTGTCGTTACAATTTGAGGAGGAGTTGTGTCCGGTCCTTCATCGACGCAGAAACTGAATTGGAAAGTCGCTACATTTGTATTTCCGTTTGCATCTTGACATCTTGAATAAATCTCAAAGCTTCCGTCATTTTGTATGATTAAACTGCCGTTTGTTTCCGCCGACGGTCCAGGCAAACTCATTATTTGAGTGTGGTTGTATTTGAATGTTGAACTTCCTCCGAAGAAGAAAGCCATTTCATCGAACGTATTTTTTCTTGTGTAATCTAGTTTACATTTTGAAGGTTCATCAGTTGTTATTCCGAACGTCAACGGTGTGAATGCAGGAACACATTTATCTTGAGCTTGAGTGTATTCAATCTTCACTCCTCTGTCAGGAGGTGAAACTGCGTTGTCAGGAGTATATCTGTAATCTGTTAACAAAGAATCTTCTCTCACTTCAATTACTGGTGGATTAACGTCGTTCTTCGACGCCCAAACACAAACCGCTTCGCTTGTTCCGGCGTTTTCCAAAACACATGCTTGACCTAACGATCTACATTGATATTCAGAGCAAGGAAGTCCGCCAACTTGATCGTTGCACTTTTCACAATCATTTCCTCCAACCGGAGCATCCCAAGGTAAACATTCAAAGATAACAATTTCAGTATCTTCCGTTTTATACATCATTAAGAAAATTATTGCAGCTACTCCTAAACCTGCTGCGCCTGCTGCTAATCCTGGATTATTTGCTGCCCAGGGGAGATTTTCTGCAGCCAATGCATGTAATTTCCCTCCACTTTTCAGTGCAGTATAAAGACCTTTACCGACGCCAAAACCTGCACCTAGTGCTATCGAAGCAGCGTTTACTTGATAA
>CAZFDH010000005.1:0-22790 GCA_964518155.1 Candidatus Woesearchaeota archaeon | reverse complement strand
TTGCGTTCCATTTAATGTCAAATTAATTATCGGTGTTGCTTGATTTACAGTTAAAACATAAAGTGTCGAATTAACATTATTTTTGGAATCATTTATAGAGATGTTCAGATTATAAATTTCAACTCCTAACAACAGCGTCGTATTTAAGAAACCAGACTGGTTGATAGTGAACCTTGAATCATTCACTGAATAATACCCAAACTCACTTTCATCTGTTGCTTCGAAATCAACTCCTGCCCAATATGAACCATAAGTTATTGCTTCATTTGCCGGCACCGTCGTGAAATAAGGAGGAATCGAATCAGTTTGAACATCAAATGTCCTCAATTCAGTTGAATTAACATTACCACTAAAATCTTGCGAGTAAGCTTTTATTGTATAGCTTCCATCATTAACATTTGTAAAGTTCCTATAATATTGATTTGCTGTTGCGTTATACAATGCCTTAATTTCTGAAGGAGTTAAGGATCGATTCATTATTATAACATCGTCAATAGAACCATTCGTTGTAAGGCTCGTCGTATAAGAAAGTCCACCTATTTTAGCAATTTGTGCCTCGGCAACTCTTATTCCTCCGTTTTTAATTTCCGATAGAACAACATCTCCATTGTAATAAGTTGTAACATTTCCAGTAGAAGTTAAAGTCCACGCCACATGCTGCCATACATTAGATGAAAGAACTGCACCAGTTCTGCTTATTTGCTGATTTGTAGACATATTATAATATGTAAACTGAAGCCTTTCTGAATTATCATACCAAACTATGAATCCATTTCCAGTCGAACTTGTAGCCGTAGTCTTGGAAAACAAAGTCTGAGTTGTAGGTGAATTTGTGTTGAAAGGATAAATCCACATTGACACAGTTAATTCAGATTCATTCACATTTAACTCAGGCATTGTCGTCGTTGTAATCCAATCCCCCGCCCCATCAAAAGAAGCAGAACCGCCCAGCTTACCTGTTGCATTATATTGTGCTTGATTTACAAGTGTTCCATTATTTCTTCCAAGGTAATCAAACACTGTTGAAGAATTCCGGTCATCCATTCTCCACCATGAAACTAATGAATTATCATAATCTAAGAAAGTTGAATGATCATTTGCATCTGACGAACTAACATTTACAAAGAAATTATCAACACTGACCGTCGAGCCATTTGCAGGAGTTGAACCTGTGAAGTTTACCAAAGGAGCAACAGTATCAATACTAAACGAAACAGACTGCGTTGCAACATTAGCAGAATTGTCTTGCGAATAAAATGTGAGACCATAACTTCCATTTTCGAGTATCATGCTGTCAGTCAAATACTTCGTCGAAGAAGTAGCATAGATTGATACAATTTCAGCGGAAGATAAAGATCTGTTGAAGAACATTACATCATCAACGCTTCCATTTAAATCTCTATCAGTCACATCACTATTCGCTAAAATTCTAATATTCTTTGTTGTCGAAAGATTTACACTTGCGCTCGTATCTGAGGACTCTAAAACACCATTATAATAAAGGTAAGCTCCGCTTGAATTTCGAGTAATTATTACATGTTGCCAACTTCCTTGATTAATACTTGTAGTCGAAGTAAGTAAAATATCTGATCCAGAAATAAATCTTACTTTATCTGAAGTAGTATCTAGAGAGAATTCTCCCGCACCTACTCTCCCTTTAGAAATAATATTTGGATTTGCAACGTGAGCAGACAATTCATTAAACCACAAAGAGATAGTAAAATCATTAGTATAGAATCTTAAGTTTGAACTGTCAGTCACAGTAATATATTGATCGTTCCCAATGGAAGTATATGCATTTCCAATAACTCCGGTTGAAGCGGTTGCACCAGTTATCGTCCCATTATTTCGTCCAAGATATTCAAACACCGTCGATGAATTCTTATCATCCATTCTCCACCAACCCACTAACCCATAGCTGTTGAAAAGTGAAACATTTGAAGTCGCATCAGTTGAAGTTGCACTGATTGAAACATTCGATCCATAAACACTTCCATTAGCAGGAGACGAAACTGTTAAAGTCGGGGAAATAGTATCAACACTAAACGAAACAGACTGCGTTGCAACATTAGCAGAATTGTCTTGCGAATAAAATGTGAGACCATAACTTCCATTTTGCAAAGTCATGCTGTCAGTCAAATACTTCGTCGACGAATTTGCATAAAGTGCTGCAACTTCCGCAGAAGATAAAGTCCTATTCCAGAAAATCACATCATCAAGTGATCCTCCCCAAGAAAGAGTATTTGTCGAATCAACACCAAAAAGGAAAGTTGTGATTGTGTCTGTCGCTCCAAGATCAGATATAATAGTCGATGACTTATCGCTATCAAAATACATATTTCCACCTGTACCATTATAAACCATACAAACATGATTCCACCCTGAGTGCAAATCACCATTTACAATATAAGCATTAGCATTATTGACTTTAACATAGATAGCATTGTTTCCACTGTTTTCAATCCATTCAAATTCATTAGCTGCCCCTCTTAACTGCATAATTCTTCCAGTCGTTGAAGTTCCAGAAGGATAAACCCATGAGCAAACGCTAAATTGGCCAGTTGCAATTGAGGCGCCTGTCACACGCATTGAATCGGCACTTCCCCCGAACGATAATGATTGCCCGTAATACCCTGTCGAGTTGTAAACAGTATCATTTATCAAAGTCCCATTATTTCTTCCAAGATATTCAAACACCGTCGATGAATTTCCATCATCCATTCTCCACCATGAAACCAATCCATAATTATTAAACACAGAAACATTCGAAGTTGCATCAGTTGAAGTTGCAATGATTGAAACATTCGATCCATAAACTCCTCCGTTAGCAGGAGACGAAACGGTTAAAGTCGGCGCAGTCAAATCAGCCGCCGTTACCACAACCGTTCCGATAGTTGAATTCAAATTATTAGAAGAATCATTTATTGTGATGTTCAAGTTATAAGTTCCAGCTGGAACCGCCGATTTATTTTCAAACACTCCACTTGAAGAATTTATCGTAAAGTAAGTTGTGTCATTCAAACTGAAGCTGTCAAAAGAAGTTTCATCAGTCGCGTTCACATCATAATAAAGAGCAGTGTTATTGACCCAATTCAAAGTCGTGAAAACGTTTGTGAAATATGGTTTTGTTGTGTCGCCTGCCTCACCACTCGATTCCCAACTCTCCAAAATCACATTTCCGATAATTAAAGGGCTATAGAATTTGTAAGCATCTGTTGTGTAATTGTATTCTAGCTGAACGCCTTTTGTATTGGTTAAAATTGTAAAACTATTAACTTGATTGTCCCCAGACGCAACCGTTTGCCAACTGCTGGTCTTAAAGTTAAATTTCTGTTCTTCATAAATATTCAAGATTTCATCTGCCCCAAGCGTTCTATTATAGATCATAAACTCATCCAGTGATCCGTTAATTGAATTTACTCCAGCACTCACTCTATCACCTATCGCTGTAATTGGATTTCCTCTAAGTCCATCACTAGCAGTAGTAGATATAACAAAATTACCATTTCGATATGCAGAGATATTCACATCTAAACCAGTAACATTGTAAACGAGAACATAATGCTCCCATATTCCCGTAGATGCTCCACCAACGTTCAACTCAGCTGCCTTAGCTCCTCCAGTAGCATTTTCCCAGTTTACCCTTAAAGCTCCTAAAGAAGTAAAACCAACATATTCGCTTCCGGAATCTTCAAAGATCATATTATAAGATTTTTGTGAATTTAAATTCACCCAAAAAGAAATGGACTTGCTTGTCATATTAAGTGTTTGGCTGGATGCAACAGAAATTTTATCTCCATTTCCGTCCATCACCATTGCAGTGCCATACTTTCCACTAGAATATGTAGCTTGATTCACAAACGTTCCATTATTTCCTTTTCCGCTAAAATCATACACCGCCGTAGAAGTATCATACCCGCTTCGGTTATCAAAGTGCCACCATCCAACAATCGAAGAATCGATAGCTCCATCAATATAATCGCTATATGTTCCATTCCATTCTTTAGCCCTTACATAAATTGAAGAACCAGCATCCTGGCGTGTGCTTGAAGTAATATTCAGTCTGTTATATGATCCATTCTGACCAATATCAACAACTTTTATAGTTTGTAGTGCAGGCTGACGGAATCTTGCTGATTGATTGTTGTAAATTGCTTGAACTTGGCTTTCAGATAAGTTTACTCCTCTGAATATCATAACTTCATCAATTGGTCCATCTCTATATGATGCTGCAGCATTATTCAACAAACATCCTCCAATCATTAAAGGAGCAACATCTGCCTCCATAGTAACATAGCTTCCCTCACTATTTCTAGATTCTGTTGCACCTACACCATTAACATAAAAATGAATCCCATTCGCCGAAGCAGTTCCATCATAAACTACCACAATATGAGTCCATTGATTTATAGGAATACTATTCGAACCCGAAGAAGCAAAAATTCTTGTAGATGGAGCACCATCTAAGATTTGAATTAAAGTAAAATTACCGCCAGTCATCCCCGTTAAACTACTTGAAGTATAAACTCCCCATGAGAATTCTCCATCGAAAGGAGAAGTTTTATCATATTTACACAAAACATTCATATGATTGACTCCATCATAATTAACCCATGCCGACATTGTAAATGGAAGATCTGACCCTCCTTGAGCCATCGTAAATACCGCTTGATCTCCAAAAGAAACATAATCATTACTATTATCTAAATAAAGTCCATTGCCATATTTTCCAGAAGAGGAATTAGTTAACGCTCCATTATACATTGTTCCATCAAAGCCCCACTTAGAATAATCATAAACAGTAGTATTAGTATTAGGTCCGTCAAAAGGAACATACAAAACCAAAGAATCATACGGAATTTGTGATTCATCTACAGTAATATGTGAAAAATCACTCTCAATTGTAATATTTCCAACAATCGTCGTCACATTGGTTACGCTTGCATTGACAACAGGATCAATAATATGATCAAACATTAATGAACCATTCAATATTTTCAAATCGAAAACGTCTTGACTTTCTGAAGTTAGATTGGTCAAATAAATTTTATTGTAACTGTCGTTTATAACCAAACCAAAGTCCGCGATCTTTTCACTTCCATTAAATTCGTAAACTTCAACGGTCGGGCTGCCGGAAATAATTATTGGGTAAATGGTAATATCATTCACATTAGTCAATCTTTCTCTAAATGTGACTCTAACATATTCTGAATCATTTATCTCTTCACTATAAACGCCGTCGAGAAGATAAGTTTCATTGTAAATATTGCTAATCACTGTTTTGTTGGAATCTAAATGTTCCGCGTTGGAGATTTCAATTATTATTTCATAAGTCTGATTTGACAAATGTTCAACATTCCATTCAATATAATCAATCAAACCATTTTCATTCAAATCAAAATTATCTGTCGGAGTCAAAACTCTTGAACCATTATCTAAATGATAAAGTTTAATCTTGCTTTCTTCCGCTTCAACACTTAACTCCGCAAACGCCAAAATGTCAGTATAGTTTAATTCATCTGCAGCAGAAATCGTTACTCTTTTCCCATTTTCAATTTCTTCTTCTACTGCCATCGGCGCTTCAGTTTCATATTCAACGATTATTTCTTTATTTTCAGTATCATTTATTTGAAGTTCAATTGTTTCATTATTTTCAAGATCGTCAACTGCCATTCCAGTCAATCTTGAGAAAAAGTTGCCAAATGATTTCATCATGCCAGATTTCTTTTGAAGTTTTATTTCGCTGCTTACTTGTCCAGTAATGCCCGCTTTTCCTGAAGAGCTTTTTTCAACTTTAGTAATGCTAATATTTTCAGCAGAAATTGGAATTTCAACAGTGACGTTGTCAGCTCCTTCAACACTAATATTCTTTAGCCATTTAACTGGACGTCCGACGACAATTCTTTCTTTAGGCGCAGTTTTGATTTCAACAGAATAATTCTTTACAATAATCGAAAAGTAGTTCCCTTCAACACTTTCATTTTCAGTATATGCGATAAATCTGGTTTCTCTAATTCCGCTGAAGTTAGCATTGGCAGCAATTAAAGCAATTCCTTCCTCAATTTCAATCGAAATGTCTTCAACTTCATCTGCAGAATAATTTTGGGCGTTAGAAAAATAATCTCCTAAACTCAAGTTATATTCTCCATTCAAATTCAAGGTCAAATTTGAAAATTGTTTAATCAAATAAATTCCAGTAACATTTTCTTCAGTTAAATTTACTTCATCAATTATAGTCTCATTTTCAATAAGCACATCTTCTTCTTTAACGCCTTCAACAACAATCGTAGTTGAGGATTCGGTCAACACCTCACCATCATAAACTAGTTTGGCCTCCAATTTCCCCGGATAAGCAGTAATGTTAAATCTTGCTAAATCAATTTCAAAACTCTTTTTAGTGCTGCTCAAAAATTCTTCACCAAAACCGCTCTCTTCCAATTCATAATCAGTTGTAACAATAACTTCATTTCCATCAATTTCAAGATCGAGAACCGAAGCGCTCAAGTTTTGGTCGTCTGTTCTTACACTTCCAGACTCAATTCTTGCCATCCAACCAGATTCAAGTTCAGTTCTAAATTCAGAGCCTTTAATTACACTTCCTTCAACAATTTCATTTTCTTCTTGAATCACTCCGCCGGTAATAGGCGCGCCATCTTCAGAATCTTCTTCAGAACTTTCTTCAGAAATTTCATTGCTAACCTCATCGGATTCATCCACTTCTTCTTCATTACTAGCTGGTTCTTCAACTTCTCCAGCTTCCTCTATGGTTTCTTCAGACTGTTCAACTTCCTCAGCTGCTTCTTCACTTTCATCAACACTTTCACTTTCATTTTGTTCAACCTCTGAATCATTTTCTTCAATCTCACTATCATTATTCTCAACATTATCCTCTTCACCATCATCATAAGCATTAGTTAAAATCAGATTAAAGTAAACTTGCGGAGAAACTTTTGCCTTCCCTGCCAATCCATAACCTTCTCCTTCACCACTCAAAGACTTTCCTTCGGCATAAAATTCCCCTTGAGTAGTATCTTCACTGATTAAATCTTTAAGAAAAAGAGTTTTTTCAACATCGCCCAATGTTAAAACGACTTGACTGTTTTCGGGAATCAATTCCCCTGTTTTTAATTTCAAAACCATTTTCCCTTCAATGGTATCATTGATTTGATAATGCGGGTAAAATGGTAGTGTAACTTTTCCAGTTACAAAAGAAGAATTATTATAAATAAAAAAACAACTCGCAATTAAAACAAAAGTGCCCAAAACAATCAAAAAATATTTCAAGAAATTATTTTTATTTCTTTCAACATAGTTGCTTACAACTTTACCGTCGATTCTTTTACTCTCATACAAATACGGTCCATAAGTTTTTCCATTCTTTTTTATGTACCTCTTGTATACCATTCTCCCTCTTTTCAACGTAGTGTAAACTACTCTTATTTTAAGAAAAAGTTATTTTTAAATGTTGTTGTAAAATTTACTTCATTATTCTATAAATATGAACTGCTTCTCTTTCAAAATTATCATTGAATTTTCCACCAGTTAAACTAATTGTTCTACCTTCATCAAAAACACTTACCGTTCCGCTTGAAACTCCTCCCACATTAAACTCAACATTAATATTTTCAGGTTCAAATGCATCTCCATTCAGTTCATCCCATTCTGTATCAGGCTCAGTTACTCTTACTGCAAAAATAAATAAATCAGTAGCATTTTCCTTTACAAGTGTATCAACTCTTTTAGCGCGAACATTTGCGTTATCAGTTACAACTCGATCACTGTCAGGACCAAGAATAATTGGAGTTAAACGGGTAATTTGATCTTTGAATTCTTCCATTGCCAAATAGTTTTCTGCTGGAACCGGATCGAAATAATGCCACCAGTTTATTCCTTTTATTCCATGAACAACATTAATCCAAACTTCCATTCTAACTTGTTCTCTAGTTGGAGGAGGAGTTCCTCTTCCAGCACTTGAAGAATCAGTGACTTCAACAAAAGACATTACCGGGATAAGATCATAATTTCTTCCGATAAACTGATCAATTCCTTCTGCGTACAAATCCATTACTCCTCTATCTGGATCAACTAAAGACGGATGATATTGATATTCAAGAGGATAAATATCAAACCCTGAAACATCACTCATATGTGTCTTCTTTCCGAACAAGTTTTCATTATACAAATAATTATATCCATCAGAGCCAGAGTAACCAACATATTTCATGTAAGTATATCCGTACATTTGATTAAAGAAAGGGTGATTATTATCAACGCTGTGAGTTATGTAATTCCAAGCTCTAAAAACTTGCGGAGGGACATTTTCATGTGATCCGCCAAGTTGAGGTTCATCTTTCCACATCCAACCTAGTAAATACGGATGATCTTTTGTCTCTTCAACATATTTTTTTATCATGCTAACATTTGAATTTCTAATAAATCTCCTCGGTGCTTTTCCCTCAAATCTTTCAGGCCCAATGGTATAAAATCCAAAGCTTTGTCCATAATCTAAATAATCTTCCCAAGTAGAAATGTCATGTTTCAAATAATACCCTTCAGCATACAGTGAGTTAATGTAATCACCATTCGCCCAAGTTGGAATTCTAGATTTATCTAAAAGCCAAGGCGTAACCGGGAAAAACAATTCTCCATCGACGACAACAGCATTATTTTCATTTATTCCAACTTTCGGTGCCCCATCAAAATCTTTTTCAAAATATTCATTTATTTGCTCTACTACATTTCCATTGTTCAAGATTTTTACAGTCAAAGTATAATTACCTTTAGGCAATTCAGAATTATTAAGGAAAAACTTTTCTTCAATATTAAGCGCTCGGTTTTCGTTAAACAATATTTTACTATATCCTCCTTCATCACGTTTAATTTCCGCGACCATTCGATAATTTGAATGAGAAGAAACATCTAAAGTGATTTTGTTGTCATAACTTACCGACGGATCATCATCAAGGCGGGCATAAATCCACTGCGAAGTCCTTGAATTAAAATCTGCGTGCCAAAGTTCAAATGCTTTTGAGTATGGTCCTTCAACATTTACCAAAACTGAATATGATCCAACCATTTTGAAAGGAACAGAAGTATTAATCTCAAAAAAATCATTTGTTGTAGTGATATTATATATCGTCGGTTTTTGAACAGTTAAAACCGCTTCATAGCTTCCTTCTTGAGTATAAAAATGTGACATTACGTTCCCACCTGAATCTCCCAAAACATCCGGTCTAGTTTTTATTCCGTCGCCAAAATCATAATCATACCACCAGCTCCAGTTTGCATCATTTATATTATTGTATTTCAAAATTTCTTCAGCTTCAAATAAAACTTCTTCTCCAGTCCTAACATTTATTTCATAAACATCTTGGCAAGTCAAATCATTTCCATCAATTGTTGAGTCACAGTCATTATCAAAACCGTCGCTGCAAACTGCCGCCCCAACCGGACCTTCAACAGATTTGTAATTTTGATTGAAAGATAAATATCTCGCATCACTGCACCCCGGCCATCTTCCATATTGATCGCAAACTTGTGTGCTTCCAGCGCAAACCCCTAATTGTTTATCGCAATTTTTAACCGATCCCGGCTCACACGCAACTATATCTCTCATTTCTAAAGAAGCATTGTAAATTTTCAAATCATCTATCACACCTTCAAAATCAATCAAAATTGGATTATTTGAATTCCTTATTTGCTCTCCATAAAATATTTGAGTCGCAACAGGAGTAGGATTAGCTTCAGGATCAACATATAATTTTATTTGAGTGCCATCGAAAACCATTACATACTGGTGCCATTCCAAATTATTAATTGATGCAACATTCCAGTTTACTGCTTGATGCCCTGCACCAGTTTCATTAAAAACCCATCCTTGAAACCAATTAGAACCAACTCTTACATAATAGTCATCACTTGAAACATACTTTCTCACTGGAAAACCAGAAGTAGAAAGAGTTCCTTTTTTCATCCAAAAAGAAATTGTAAGTTGATTCCAATTATTAAATAAAGAATTATTTAAGACTTTAACGGAAGCAGTTCCAGAAACATTCACTGCATTATTTCGTACTCCTTCAACAAATGTGCCCTGAGCAGCGCTTCCCCAAATCCCATCCAAATTATTTTCAGAACTGTCTTCCAAGTCACCGTCGAATTTCAACCATACAACTGGCTTAACTGGATCAGGAATAATATCACAAGTTGGACAGTTTATATCTCCAGAGAAAAAATATTCTGCAAAATTATTTGAGATTTTTTCTTTGCCATCTACTTCAACAATTGGCGCAACGGTCAATTTTCCTTCAGACAAAAGTAAATTCTCATCAAGCTCGCCAATAGAAACAGAATATTTTTTTGTCTGCAATTCTTCAAGCGAACCGTAAACGTTTTCGTTAACACTATTTTCTCCGTCGGTTAAAACAACTTTAAAACCTACAACATCTCCACTTCCCGCATTTCTTTTCACAGAAAACGAAACATTTTTTGTTTCTTCCGAAGGCACAAGCAAAACAGAATTTTGTTCAATGTCCACATCAACGGTAAGCCCGCCAATTCCAATCCCTTCAGAACTATTCCCAATTAAATTGAACACCACCAAAGAAATTATGCCTATAGCAACGAGAGAAACTAAGATTATTATTAATGCTGTAACAACATTCGACAACCCCTTCTTCATAAATAAAATAGAAAGTAAGGTTATTTAAAACTTATTAAATATGATAAATTTTTCCGCTTTCGTTAGACATCGAAGTAGTATTCGTTCCCATTCCGAAATAATATTCTCCGTCCAAAATCTCAAACGATCTTGCAAACGTAGTTGAATTGAATCTCAAGACTTCCTCCCACGTCAATAAATTCTCGCTTCTTGCAAGAATGTTCACATAGTGAGTGCTATTTATTAAGTTATATCCAAGAACGTAAACGCTTCCATTGTTTTCAATAATATCCATAGGTAATGCGCTTCCACTGAAATTAATTAAATATCCGTCGGTTAAATTGGTTGAATAGAACAGTCCTTTTGAATCCCATTGATGATCGTTAATTCCTTTTGCTGCAATATAAACAAGACTTCCATTGAATTCTATTGGTCTTTCCACTCTAACTTCAGTAGCTCCAGCAACCCATCCTTCACCCAACTCCACTCCAGGGAACATTCCTCTTCCTGCTTCGGAGTTAGCGGCAGACGCACCTCCACTGCCATTATATCTCATAAGATGACCATGCCTCGCTGTTGAATTATATGCATCCCACATTTGTCCAGAAGCATAAGACTGATTTTGGAACTCAAAGTAAGTATAAGCTCTTCCCGCAAACCATCCGTTAACTGTCGTCCAAGTTGCATAATTCCAAGTTGTTCCTCCATCTTCAGAAGCAATAACGTCATTATGTGAAGCTAAAATAATATCTCCTCCCAATATACCCATATCATAAACATGTGTAAAATCTGTTGAGATTGTTTTCAATGTCCATCCGCTTCCGCTGCTACTATAATAAATTCTTTTTTGACTTGCTCTTGGGTCCATATTTGGAACATAAAGTGTGCCGTTGATTATTCTAAACTGATCAATTTGTTCTCCGTCGAAATACGATTCATTCAAAAACTCTCCGGTCGTTAAGTTATACGAAGTGATATTTAGTGGTCCAGCATTTCTGTTCGGATCAGCATTAGCGGCATTTCCAAATCCAGTGTAAACTCTTCCATCATAAACAATCATATCCCAAATGTTTCTTGCGTAATTATAATTTGTGGAAGTTCCATATCTGGCGTCCGATGGTGTTCCAATATATTCCAGTCCATTTGTAACATCTGTCGAGTCTGATGTGACGGTCACATTTATGACCTCGTAATCCGTTGAATTACCATCACTAACACTAAATCCAATTGTGTAAGTTCCATTCTGAGTTATGTTAGGCGACCAAGAAAATAATCCGCTGGAAGAATCAAGAGTCGCTCCTCCAGGTAAATTCGTTGCATAAAAGCTCACAGCACTGATATTATTAGTTGCATTTAGATCAATGTCTAAAGATTGGTATCGAGCCAGATTTTTATTTCCTATAGAATCCAAACTAATTGAACTATTCAAAATGTCTTTCAATACAAATATATTTCCAGCATCTAAAGACAACGAGCTTTCATTCGTTCCCATTCCTAAGAAAATATCATTTCCATAGAATGCAAATGATCTTGCAAATGTCGTATAATTAACTCTCGCAATTTCATTCCACGTCGATAAATCTGAGCTTTCCGAAATAGTAATAACTCTCTTAGTGCTGTTTACATAAACTTCTCCCAAGACATAGACTTTGCCTTGATGAACTTTAATATCCCACGGCTTTGCACTTTGATTAAGAGTTATTGTTTGGACATTTGAACCTACATCATCTGCGTAGAAGATACCTTTAGGATCCCATTGCTGATCATTAACTCCTTTCACACCAATGTAGACCATCTTATTGTTAAAGAGAACAGTTCTTTCTTGTCTATGTCCATAATTTCCGCTCGAAGTCATTTGATCAAACACGCCAGGGAAAGCTGCTTGAGAAACTGAATAATTCATTATCTGCATTGTTGTTCCCCCAACATATTTTAAGTGTGAAACAAATTGTCTATTTGAGCCATCCACATCGCTTCTTTGAGTGTAAATATAACCCGAACCATAAAGAGTGTTGTTCACAACAAACAAAGTATAGGGCCTATAGAAATAATAATAACCATAATCATCTCCATTTCCATTTGTTACCGTCATTAACGTCCAGGTGCTCCCATTATTCGTCGAAACTCTGAAGTATCCATTCACACCAGAGGAGTAAGCCAAAAATAATGATCCATTATATCTTGCCATGTCAAAGTTATGAGTAATACTAAATGCTTGCTTTCCAGTCCAACCAGTTTCATTTCTATACATATAAGTCGGAGTGCTTACACGAGGATCATGATTTGTAACATAAAGTTTATCATCAATTAAAAGAAGCTTTTCAATCTGCTCGCTAGGGAAAGCCTTGACAGTGAAATATTGACTAGTAGTAGAATTGTAATCCACGCTATCTTCCACATGAATTTGTCCAGTAGTAAAGTTATAATAAGTTACATTTATCGGTCCAGCATTTCCATTCGGTCCAGTAGTTGCAGAAGACCCATATCCAAAGAACAACTTATCTTTGAATACTTCCATATCCCAAATATTTCTTGCGTAATGATAACTTGTGGAAGTTCCATATCTTTCATTCGTTGGATCTCCAATATAAATCATACTGTCCGTATAATCAATTGAATTTGAAACCGGCTCAATTTCCACTATCACACTTACGTTAATCACGCTAGTCTCAGTTGAGTTTACATAACCTGAGCTATTTTGAGCATATGCTTTGAACGAATAATTTCCATTTGGTAAACTAGTAAAGTTTCGATAATAAGGATTTGCACTTGAGTTATACAAGGAAAGAACTTCACCACTCGATAAACTTCTATTAAATATCATAACATCATCAATTGAACCGTTGAAGGAATAATACGTTCCAACTGCAACACGATGATATCTTCCGATTGCATATTGGTGTGATGTTGTGGTAGAAGCTTCGCTCCAACTCGCTCTTGATGTTCCATCAATGTACAAAGAATTACTATCGCCAGATCTAGTTAAAACAAGATGATGCCAGTTTCCATCGTGAGTATTAGTTGAATATCCTGGATTTCCGCTGCTGCTTCCATCAACTGAACATTGCACTCCTCCACTCGCATTATAAGTGTAGCAAAAGAAACCACTATCTCCTCCAAATACCATTTGTGCCGCTCCAGTATAACTAGACTTATACCAAACTGAGAAAGTCGCATCACTTGAAAACGCCCAGTTGCCAATCGAAATGTAATCATTGCTTCCATCAAAACTAAAAGCACTTCCCAATTTTCCGCTTGAATTATAAACAGGACCATTAACAGCAGTTCCATTATTTCCATAACTTGAATTATCATAAATCAGCGTCGATCCGTTTGTATCATCCATTCTCCACCATCCTCTCAAGGATTTGTCAAAGTCCAAAAATGTCGAATGCGTTCCGCTCAAATTAGAAGAAACATTAACAACAAAGTTATCCACACTCACCGTTGATCCATCTGTCGGAGTTTGTCCTATAAATGACAATAATGATGCGAATGCGTCTACTGCCGGAGCAGTCACGACAACAGTTCCGATAGTTGAATTCAAATTATTAGAAGAATCATTTATTGTGATGTTCAAGTTATAAGTTCCAGCTGGAACCGCCGATTTATTTTCAAACACTCCACTTGAAGAATTTATCGTAAAGTAAGTTGTGTCATTCAAACTGAAGCTGTCAAAAGAAGTTTCATCAGTCGCGTTCACATCATAATAAAGAGCAGTGTTATTGACCCAATTCAAAGTCGTGAAAACGTTTGTGAAATAAGGCGCGGTCGAATCTATCTCAATTTCACAAATATTATTGCATCCATCCCCATTAACCAAATTACCGTCGTCGCATTGTTCACCGCTTTCATTAATCCAATTTCCACAAACTGGCGCAACCTCTTGATAATTATAAGAATAAACCTTACCATTATCTACTGAAAGATTTGTAGTGTTTGTTCCCATTCCGAAATAGAATTTTCCGTTTGCTAATTCAAATGATCTGGCGAAGGTCGAAGAATTAAATCTAAATAGTTCAGTCCAAGTCGTTAAATTTGTTGTAACAAATACTTTGTTAATATAATTGGAACTTGTTTCTTCATAACCTAAAGCATATACACTTCCATTCCTATCAATTAAGTCAAAGACATTCGAACTGAGATTAATTTCCGTCGCTTCGTTTCCAACTTCATCTAAAACAAATAATCCCATCGGATTCCATTGTTGATCGTTAACACCATCTCCTGCTAAATAAACAAGACTTCCGTTGAATTCAATTGGCCTTTCAACTCTCCAATCTCTTAAGTACCACAACTCATTTTTCATAGGAGGGAACATATTCTCCGATGTTGCAATAGGCATTTGAACTGCATTAGTAGAACCATTATACATTGAAAGATGAGAGTATCTTTGTTCAATCACATCTCCTGAAGAATTAACCTTGCTCACAACGTTCGGTCCAGAGAAATAAGTTTGATTTTTGAAAGAAAATGCTGAATAAGTTCTTGCAGATTGCATCCCATTAACAGTATAAACCGGATCATTACTTGTAAATATCAGATGTGTCCAAGTTGAACCATTATCTCGACTAACTTTCGCAGGATTATCATTCGTTCCAACAGAAACAAACATCAAACTATCGTTA
This sequence comes from Candidatus Woesearchaeota archaeon, assembly GCA_964518155.1. GTDB lineage: Archaea > Nanobdellota > Nanobdellia > Pacearchaeales > GW2011-AR1 > JAUSKC01. The sequence goes on along the minus strand of CAZFDH010000005.1, from coordinate 7,505 downwards.
AACCTAAGAATGTCAAACACATGATGGAAACTCGTCAAGTTCTTCGCTGTCCAAGTTGAACCATTCAAAAAATAATATCCTTCCAAGCCAACAGTAGGATCATGTCCTGGAATGTAAAGAGTTTCATAAATTTTGAATCTTTCAATCTGTTCGTGATTAATAGTAGTTTGATTCTCCATAGAAAGAGTATTAAGATCATATGCTACCAGTGTTATTGGTCCGGCATTTGAATCAGGAGCAGTGTTTGCGCTATTTCCAAAACCGAAATAAACTTTTCCATGATAATAAATCATATCCCAAATGTTTCTTGCATAATCCCACGTCGAAGAATTACCCCATTGATTTTCAGAAGGTCTTCCTAAGTAAGTCAAATTATCTGTAATATCCAATAGAATTGAAGCAATCTCTCCAACAATCTCATTCGAAGAATTAAGTCTAATTATTCTCCTTTCAGTAGAATTAACATTTCCGCTAACGTCCTGAGAATATGCCTTGAATGAATAATTTCCATTTGCTAAATTAGTGAAGTTATTATAATATTGATTTGCTGTCGCATTGTAAATTGCCAAGACTTCTGAAGAAGATAATGCTCTACTATAAACCTGAACATCGTCGATTGAACCATTGAAATAAGTTGTTGCCGAACCAATTCTTCCGGCCAAAGTTTGATCATTTATTGGAACACAACTTACTCCATTTTGAACTACAGCACCATTTACATAAGTAGTACAATTTGTATCAAATTGTGAAACGGAAAAGTGAATCCAATCACCATTATTAGTATAAGAACTATCTAATCTTGTTGAAGAAGCATTCGGGAACCATTTTATCACGCTATCAGTTGCAGAAATAAGAGGATTACCGTAACGCAAAGCATGCTTTTCTGCGCTTCCAACTGGTTTCTTAAACCACAAACTAATTGTAGTATTTTGAGGAGCGCTCACCGAATTAAGAAGAATATAATCTGTTCCTCCGGGGAAACTAAACGATCCTCCAAACTTTCCGCTTGAGTTATAAACTGCATTTCCTATTATCGTTCCATTATTTCCATAACTTGAATTATCATAAATCAGCATCGATCCGTTTGTATCATCCATTCTCATCCACAAGACTAAACTATTATTGAAGTCAACAAATGTAGAATGATCTCCGCTATCCTCTGAAGAACTAACATTAACAACAAAGTTATCCACACTCACCGTTGATCCATCTGTCGGAGTTAATCCAATGAAACTCAAAAGCGGAGCGAACGAATCTGATCCAGCAACAACTGCAGCCGTCACGTTCAAGAAGAAAGTTTCATAACTTGCCGAATAATTCTGCGTCGACGGATAATAAGCGCTGAAGTTGTAATATCCAACCGTTGCAATTGCCGTCGAATTGAAAATAGGTGAACTTCCACTGTTAAAGATAACACCATCTTTCAAGATTTGTATCGAACCTTCACCGCTAACTCTAGTTGCATTAAAGTTAATCGTCGTCGTATTTGTAATTGTTAAATTAGTTCTGGAATTATTCAAGAACATTTGCACTGACGATGCAGCCTGACCGACAACAACAGTGAAGTTATCAATTCTTGAATTCGCAGAATAATTTGTTCCCCCAGTTGTATTCAAAATATATTCGTAACTTCCTACTCCAAGAACTATATTTAATCCTCTTTCACTTGTCACATTAATTCCATTTCTAAATACTTGATAGGAAACATCTCCATCTCCTGTATTACTTTCACTAAATGTAAAGTTAAATACCGTTCCATAAGTTAAGCTCAACGCTGAATTATTAATTAAATCTCCCGATGTTGTTGCTTTATTTACAATTAATACCTCATTATCCAAGCTTGCAGAGGATGAATAATTCGCTCCGCCGGTGGAATTCAATAAATAACTATAACTTCCCGCTCCAAGAACAATTGTTTCACCTGTCCCTTTGCTTAAATTATTTCTATAAACTAAATAACTAACATCACTATCGCCGCTATTACTTTCAGTTAATCCAACGCTAACTGAAGTTGGATAGGTCACAGTCCAAGAAGTCGAATTTGTCAGCGAAGCAGAAAGGATTGCTTTGTTAATCACGATATCTTTTGTTACAGAACTAGAGCTGTAGTTTTCATCTCCTGCCGTCGAATAATTAAACGTCCAAGTTCCTGCACCGTAAATTTGATTTGCTCTATCAAGCGCACAGCTCAAAACTGAAGGACAGTCGTTTCCAGAAACATCCGTTACTGTTCCATAAGTTATTGGTGTTGTACCACTAATAGACAAAACATAACTTGAATTTTTATTAATTGTTAAACTAAACATCCCTATCGAAGAATTCGCAGAATAATTTGCTCCGCCCGTCGTATTAAAGACATAATTATAACTTCCAGCTCCCAAAACAACATTTGTTCCTGCTTGTGAATTCACATTCAATCCCCCTCTGTAAACAATATAACTAAGATCAGCATCACCAAGATTTGATTCAGAATAAGTAAAGTTAAAAACGTTACCATAATCTAAATTCAAAGAAGATTTATTTGTTAAAGTTCCTTGAGGAACCGCTTTGTTTACAATCAAATCTTCGCTAACACTTCCAGATGAATAATTTTGCCCTCCAGTTGTGGAATAATTAAATGTCCAAGTTCCGGCGCCGTAAATTTGATTTGCTCTGTTCAATACATAAATCAAATCTGAATCGCCCTCATTAATTTCAACAGCGGAAAAATCAGAAGTCGTTCCATAGACTATTGGCGAAGTTCCAGCCAAAGACATTGCAGAAGAAGGACTTGCCTTGTTAATAGTGTAGCTTCCAGTCATAGAACTATTTCTATTTCCATTGCTGTCATTTGCAAACCATCGATAATTGTAAACTCCTGCACCCAAAGTTCCAAAGCTATAACTGTAAACATTTCCAACATTTGTCGTCGTGTAATTCGTTCCATTAAATTCAAACAAAACCTTAGAGATAGTTGAGCTGTCAGTTACCGTTGAATTAAACTGATAATTAGCCAAATAAGAATAGACTGCCGGATCGCTGGGATTCTCAACTAGTAACGTCACCAAAGGATTTTCATAATCAATATCATTAACAGTCACATAATAAGTTTGCGAAATCAAAGAATAATTCTCAGATGATGAATAAATACCAGTAATTGCAAACTCTCCAGGACTATTAAATTGAGTCAGGTTGCTCCTTGGAGAAGTCCCTTGATTAATTAAAACGCCATCGTTGTACAATGCAAGTTGAGCGGAATCATCTCCATTTATTAAAGAAACATTAAGATAAATAAAATTGGTCTCATCAATGGTAACATTTCCTGAAATTCCGTTCAAAGTTAAATTTATCGAAGGTGTAGCTTTATTTACAGTTAAAGTATAAGTTGTCGAATTCAAATTGTTCAGGCTGTCATTAATTGTTACATTCAATAAATAAATACCTGCAGATAAAATTCTAGAGCTGTTCAAAATTCCAGAAGTGCTTATTGTAAATCTAGAATCATTAATAGAATAAGAGCCAAAAGTTTCATCATCGTCTGCGTCAAAATCAACTCCAGACCAATAAGATCCATAAGTGAAAGAACTTGAAGACGGAATTGTTGTAAAATGCGGGGGAACCGAATCAGGAAGAGGAGTTGTATTTATTGAGAAATTTCTATACGCTAAATTCAATCCGGTCAAATTAAAAACATAAAACACTGTTTCATAATCTCCGTCGGCAAGTCCGTAATAAATATAATTAAAATGCCTCTTTGAAGAATTGTCCATGGAATAATTTGTCGCCCCGCCATCAATTGAAAAATTAGAATAGATTATATCCAAGTTTGCGCTGACATTGAATGAGATATTTTCAGTTCTGTAAACTGTATTTTGGGGGCTGTTAATTGTTATTATCAATGGTTGATTTTCAGACCCTCCTCCACTTGAACCTCCTCCGCTTGATCCTCCTCCAGAAGAACCTCCACCGCCTCCACCAGAACTTCCTCCTGAAGAACCAGTAGCTCCAGGCAAAGTTGTGCTTACAGAAGAGCTTGACTTCGTCGAGAAATCATACTTTGATGCAATCTTTGCAGTTACTTCTTGTCCTTCTTCACCTTTCAAAATAGGAACCGCGAGAATTACACCTTTCTCTTTTAACGCTTCAATGTTTAATTCTCTTATCTTAAAGTTAAAAGTTCTTTCTTCAAGTTCTCCGATTGTTATATTGAAAACTTCGCTTTGGGTGTTAACTCCGTCGGAGATTACAATTCTTATTGAATCAATTTCAGCCGATCCACCGCCAGAATCTCTTTTGACTTTTACAGTCATATTAAATTGCTCTTCACCAAGTTCATCTGAATAATTAAAAATCTTCACACTGTTTTCTTCAATATTTAATCTTACAGTCAAACCTTCAAGAGTAATCTCGTCCGCACGATCATTAATTAAATTAAACACAACAAGAGCAATTATTCCAATAGCGACGAGAGAAATCAATACAATAATCAAAGTAGTTACAACTTCAGACAATCCTCTCTTTGAAAAAATATCCATACAACCTCTTTTAATATTTCCTTCAATAAAACAGTAAAATTTCTCTTTTATACTTTTCTTTTCCCGAGAATATACTAAGGATTAATGCTCCAGTTCATTGCTTCTTCATAAAGTCCACTTCCTTGAGCTTGAGCCATCCATCTCCAAGTAGTTCCATCTAGACAATAAAACCTAATTCGGTCAGGAGCTGATTGATCTTTAGAAGTAACTCTGAAAATTAATTTTGAAGGATGAGTACTCCAACAAGACAGTAATTCTAATTCACCATTTACTTCAGTACCAGAAAAACTGGACTTAACTTTCCATCTGCTCTGAGAAGTTGCTCCTGCAGGCTTAGTATAATTAACATAGTAAATTGCCAAAGGAGTATCTGTTAAAGGATCGTAAGTGTTATAATTTTCATATGCCTGAGTATTCCAGTTCCCATCATTAAGATATTGGGGATTTACCCACTCTCCACTTGTCCCATACTGATCACCATTTTCTTGATAAACCCATTTCCAGCAATCAGTAGGAGTTCCACCACAAGTCCATCCACTTTCAATTGAACAAGATGCTGAACATCCATCGCCGTTTGCATTATTTCCATCATCACAATTTTCTGCTCCCGTCGCTCCATTAACAATACCATCACCGCATGAACCAACTGTCGAACACGCCCCATATCCAGAACCATCAGCTAAACAAGCTTGACTTCCACTATAGCCTCCGACGCTGCAAGGCTTTGTTGCTCCTGGCACACAGTTGTTTTGAGAGCCACACACCAAAATATTATCATCTTCATATCTATCAGTTACTTTTCCAAGTGTTTCTTCACCATCAATTTCTGCAATCGGCGCAACTTGAATTACTTCAATCTTCGACGGCAAAAGCGATCCAGTAGAAACTCTAAATGTTTTCCCTTCCAAAGGATTCAAATCAGTTGCATCAAAATCATCAGAAGTTTCTTCACCGCTGTCGTCAGTTAAGATAATTTTGATTTTTGATAACTCTCCTTCAGCTTCATCACGATTAACTTTCAAAGAAATATAATTTCCACTTTCGTTATAGCAAACCGAACTTGAAACGACATCCAAAGTCATTCTAGACAGTCCGGCAGCAATATCTCCTTCATTTTTATCAAGAATACTACTCACAGCAAACCAAACAATAATAATCGCAGCAATCGCCAGCATCACTAAAATTAAAGTTGTTACAACTGCTGACAATCCCCTCTTCATCATTCAATATGCAAACCTTCCAGATTTATAAAACTTTACGATTCAAAAAGTCTTTTAAACATCGCTTACCCTAAAAAAGAATGGAAATTGAAGAGTTAGTGGAATCACTAAGCCCAAACGAAAGAAAAATAATTCCTTTCCTTTTAGAAAAAGATATTAATTTAATTTGCAAAAAATCAAATCTAGACAAAGTTTCGGTTTTAAGGGCGCTGGAATTCTTACAAAATAAAGAAGTAATAAAATTAAACACAATAAAAAAGAAAATTGTGGATCTTGGCGTAAACGGAACATTTTACAAAAAGAAAGGCTTGCCTGAAAGAAGGCTTCTTAATCTAGTAAACGAAAAAAGGATTTTGTCTTTAGAAGAAGCACAAAAACAAAGCGGCCTTTCAGATGACGAATTCAAGGCATCAATTGGAGCGCTTAAGAAAAAAGCATTGATTGACCTGAAAAACGGAAAAATCATTCTCAGCGCAAACAAAGGTGAAGTTTCTAAAAAATTCTTAGAAGAAATCTTGATAGAAAAACTTCCGCTACAGTACGATCAATTACAGCCGGAGCAAATGTTTTCATTGAAATCTTTACAAGGAAGAAAAAATATTATTGAAATAACTGAAGAAAAAGAAATCATTATCGAACCGACAGAGATATATAATAAAATAAAAAAGATCGATGTTAAAGATGAAAATTACATTGAAAAAATTGACCAAGAAATAATAAAGAAAGAATTGTGGAAATCCAGAAAATTCCGTCGTTACGATATTAAATCCTCTGTTCCGTCGATAAGTGGAGGAAAACGACATTTTGTAAATCAGGCTTCTGACTACGGCCGGAAAGTCTGGACAGACCTTGGATTTAAAGAAATGACTGGCGATATGGTGGTAAGTTCTTTCTGGAATTTCGACGCTCTTTTCACCGCGCAAGATCATCCAGTAAGAGAAATGCAAGACACATTTTTCATTGATAAAAATGCAGACTTACCGGAGAAAAAATTGGTTGAACAAGTAAAAAAAGCGCACGAAAAAGGTGTTGGAGAAAGTGAAGGATGGAAATATGATTGGAGTGAGGAAAAATCAAAAAAAGTTGTACTAAGAACTCACACTACAGTTTTATCCTCGCAAACTCTTTCAAAAATTGACAAGAATAAACTGCCACAGAAGTTTTATGCTCTTGGAAAATGTTTTAGAAACGAAACAGTAGACTGGTCCCACGGATTTGAGTTCAATCAATCTGAAGGAATTGTCGTCGATAGAAACGGAAATTTCAGAAACTTGCTTGGATATTTAAGAGAATTCTTTAAGAAAATGGGATTCGAAAAAATAAGATTTAGGCCGGCATATTTCCCTTACACCGAACCTTCAGTCGAAATAGATGTTTTCCACCCAGAAAGAAGAGTTTGGCTCGAATTAGGTGGAGCAGGAATTTTCCGCCCGGAAGTTACAATCCCGCTTCTAGGAGAAGAAATTCCGGTTTTAGCATGGGGTCCAGGCTTTGACAGAATTTTAATGGACTACTATGAAATAAAAGATCTTCGTCAACTTTACAAAAATGACATAGCCGAGTTAAGAAAAATGAGGTTCTGGATAAAATAAAATGGAAATAGAAGAAGAAGTAAAAAATATTGTGGAAAAAAATCCATTGTCTTTAGCGACTTCGGATAAAAAAGGAAACCCAAATATTTCTGTAGCCGCTTATGCAAAAGTATTGAATGATAAAATTATTGTTACAAATAATTATATGAAAACGACTATAGATAATCTAAAAGTTAACC
>CAZFDH010000004.1:0-25660 GCA_964518155.1 Candidatus Woesearchaeota archaeon | reverse complement strand
GAAGAAGATAAAATGGTAGCTCAAGATTTAGCATTAGAAGGATATGAAGGTGTTAAAACTGAAAGAGGAATTTTTCTTTCGGGAGAAGATTACAGCAGAGCATTAAAGTTGATAAATCAATTAGGATACACTCAATGCAAAGTAGATGGAAGAGAAATTGCATATTCTAAAAGAGAACGAGAAAGTTTTCCTCTTGGAGAAAGACCTTCAATAGATAATTACAATCCAGGGATAGTAAGCGGAGAATTAATTGTAAATCATGCGCAAAGAAGAATAACGATGAGTAAAGATTTTAAATTAGCAGATGAAGATGGAGGATTGGCTAAAATATTAGCTCAAGCAGATTAGATGGAAGCATTCAAGATATTTGATAAATATGATTTGTCTGAAATTGTCGTCGAAGATTTGGGACTTAAAACTGTAATAAATCTTGAACCAAAGCTTGTTGTTAAAAGCCACGGCCGAAATGTTTCTAAAATGGGGAAGGCAAAAGTCAACATCGTTGAAAGACTGATGAACAAAATCGGAACTGCTGGACACCGAGGTAAAAAACACAAACTGCAAAAAGGAAAATCAACAGGAAAATATTCAAAGAATATGGGAATCGTTCTTGACGCACTTGAAATCGTCGAGAAAAGAACAAATCAAAATCCAGTAAAAGTTTTGGTGAAGGCAGTTGAAAACGCCGCTCCTAGGGACGAAGTTACAGTGATAGAATATGGTGGTGCAAGATATCCTCAAGCGGTTGATGTTTCACCATTAAGAAGAGTAAACCTTGCAATCAAACATATTATTCACGGTGCGTCAGATAAAGCATTCAACAAGAAAAAAACATTGACACAAAGTCTTGCCGACGAAATAATTCTAGCTTATGAAAACAACGGAGAAAGTTTTGCAGTAAGAAAGAAAAACGAATCCGAAAAACAAGCTGATTCTGCTAGATAATTCACCATAGAAATTCTTTTAAAATACAAAGTTTGTTAGAGTTATGGTTGTCCGTAATTTGTTTAGAGCCGGCTTGGCGGGCTTGTTGTTTTTTTATGGGAGCCACTCTGTTTCTGCTCAAGAAAAAGAATTGCCTTCAAAATTATTTGTTAACACCGACGAGTCTTACAGATATATTCATGTTAAAAGTGAAAAGCAAGGGGTGAGAGAAGTAAGAGATTTGTGCCGGCAAAGCGCAATTGAAGAAAATTGGATTTATATTCCGGAAAAGAAGGAATGGCATGAAGTAGGAATTGATGAAGTTGTTTACGACGGTAAAGAAGAAATTGATGCAAACAGATTTTTGTCTGTAGGAATAGAAGAAGGTAGACAAATTCAATGGACTGGGGTAACAGTTGAGATTAATTATGCAAAAGAACTTGCGCGAGTAAATGACGAGCTAATCAATTATCACTTCCATCCGTCGAGAAAAGTTCAAGGAGTTGAAGACGGAATGATTTTGGTCCCATCTCCAAATGATATAAGCTGTATGATTAGTTTAGCGAGAGAATGCAGGTCGGCAAATCCAAAAGTGAGGTTGTCGTCGAAGATATGCAATGAATTGGGAGTGGTAGAATATCGTCTTACAGAAAGGGGCTACGAACGATTTAAGGAAGAAGACGGAGTAGAATATGGTGAGAGAAAATTCGCAGATGCATCAAAAAAAATTCATTCTAAAGAAACAAAAGAAGTAATTGAAGGATTATCCGACGAATTTATGATTTTTTCATTCACACCTTATGAAGAGTTATTTGAAAAGCAATTTGTGATGAAAAGATAAAATATTTAAACTTCTTTTACCGAGAATTTGGGTTGTAAAATGATGACACAAAAATCAAATTCATGGAATAGAACAATTAGTTGTAAGTTTAATACTAAAAATTTTAATTATAGCTCAGTCAAACATTTTGGCCCGGCTATATAATAATTAATTCTAAAAAAATGGCCGCGGCAAATTCAACCTACAATGCGAATGATGTTTCTTTGGACTCAAAAGTTCAAGAAGTAAGAGAAAGAGTTTGTGGTAACTTAGTTAATATGGCAGAATTGGAGTCTGCAACGCTAAAATTTGTAAGTATAATAATGGGTGGAAATCCGGATGTAATTGATCCTCTTGGTACTGCAAAACTTTTTGTTAATCAAATGAACGGTGAAAGAGAAAAGTACTCGTTCCTCGGAGAAGACGGTCTTGTTACAACAATTGCAAGATATGTAAGAAAAGAACTTTCGCAAAGAGGATATGGAAGATATGAAAAAGGTAATTTAGAAGTTTATGTTAGACCTCCACGAATCGAAGGAATTGAAGAAGACTTAGAGATGCAAGACCGAATAGTAGAGTTCAGAAGAAAACTAAGAAATGAAAGATTTGATAGTTTTGGATTCTATAGATAACATAAGTTTTAAAAAGCACTTTTACAATTTCCTATTGTTCTAAATGTTAACGATTAAACATGGCAGAAAAGGAATCAAACTTAGATAAGATAAAAAGACTTATTTCGAATCAGAAAAATATTAGAAATGTAGCGACGAGCGCGCATATTCACCATGGGAAAACTGCTTTTACCGACAATCTTTTGGCTGCTGCCGGAATGATGGCTGCTAAATCTGCAGGAGACTTAGATGCAGGAATGGCGACGTGGCAACACGCAGATGAACAGGAAAGATTAATGACAGTTGACTCCGCGAATGTTTCAATGGCGCACAAATACGGCGGTGAAGAATATTTAGTTAATTTAATTGATACACCCGGTCACGTTGACTTTGGTGGAAATGTTACAAGAGCGATGAGAGCTATCGACGGAACCTTCGTGTTGGTTTGCGCTGTTGAAGGAATAATGCCTCAAACAGAAACTGTTCTAAGACAAGCTTTGAAAGAAAGAGTAAAGCCGGTTTTGTTCATTAACAAAGTTGACAGATTAATCAAGGAACTAAAAGTAACGCCAGAACAAATGCAGCAAAGATTTGTAAAACTAATTGATAATTTCAATCACTTGATTATGCAAATTGCAGAAAAAGAGCTTGCATCAAAATGGCAAGTAAATGTTAACGACGGAAGTGTTGCATTCGGAAGCGCAAGAGAAAATTGGGCGTTATCAATTCCATTCATGAAGAAAAAGAATGTAAGTTTCAAAGACATTTACAATATTTATGAAGCTAGTGAAGAAGAAAGACAAAAGTGGATTTGGGAAAATGCGCCTTTACACGAAGTTGTTTTGGACATGGCGATAAAACATTTGCCTAACCCAGTTGAAGCTCAAAAATACAGAATCCCAAGAATCTGGAGAGGAGAACTTGACAGCGAATTCGGAAAAGATTTGACAAACTGTAATAAGGACGGAGAAGTTGCATTTGTTGTAACAAGAATTATTATTGATCCTAAATCATCGAAGGAGATCTGCGCAGGAAGATTGTACTCAGGGACGATAAAAAATGGAATGGAAGTTTATTGCAACAATGCAAACAAGACAGGAAAGATTCAGCAAGTTTTAGTTTACAACGGTATAAAACCGGAACAGCTGGAAGAAGTTCCGGCCGGAAATGTTTTGGCTATAAGCGGAATCAGTCTTGACGTCGGTGAAACTTTGACAGTTAAACCTCAAACTGCTTTTGAAGAAATTAAACACTTATTCCAACCAGTTATTACAAAATCTATTGAAGTTACGAAAACTGCAGACTTGCCTAAATTAATTGAAGTTTTAAGAAAAGTTGCGAAAGAGGATCCGTCGATAAAAGTTGAAATTAATGAAGAGACAGGTGAATCTTTAATCTCAGGAATGGGAGAACTTCACTTGGAAATTATTGAAGGAAGAATCAAAACCGAAAAGGGTCTTGAAGTAAAAATGGGTAATCCAATTGTTGTTTACAACGAAACCGTCGCTAAAACAGCTTCTGCTCAAGAAGGAAGATCACCTAATAAACATAACAGTTTCTTCATAAAAGTTGAACCGTTGGAAGATGAAGTTTACAAGATGATTGAAGAAGGACAAATTCCAGCAGGAAGAGTCAAGAAAAAATCCGACGAGCTTTTCAAAAAATTATCTGAAATAGGATGGAGTGGTGATCAAGTTAGAGCGGTAAGAGATATTTACAAAGGAAACATGTTTATCGACGAGACCAGAGGAGAAGTTCACATCGGTGAAGTTATTGAAATGATCTTGGATGCGTTTGAAATGGTTATGGATTCAGGTCCGCTTGCTCACGAGCCATGTATGAAAATGAAAGTTACTTTAACCGATATTAAACTTCACGAAGATGCAATTCACCGAGGACCAGCGCAAGTTTATCCAGCAGTAAGAGAAGGAATTACCGAAGCTATGAAACAATCTTCACCGGCGCTACTTGAACCAATGCAAATTCATGTTATTGAATCACCTGACAGTTTTGTTGGAACTGTTACAAGATTAGTTGGTAGCAAGAGAGGACAAATTCTTGACATGACTCAAGAAGGATCCAACGCTGAAGTTAAAGCAAAGATTCCCGTCGCTGAAATGATCGGATGGTCAAGTGATTTAAGATCTGCGACTGAAGGAAGAGGAACATCGTCGCTGCTTGATCAGTTATTCGAAAAAGTTCCGCAATCATTGCAAGCTGATATAATCAGAAAGATAAGAGATAGAAAAGGTTTGGCCGAAAACCAATAACGTCCAAACCTTGCTCCGAAAGCTTTCGCGTTTCGTCGGAGGGATTAGCTGAGAATCAATAGTTCAGCTAATACCTAGGGCATAAACCCCAACTCCGATTTCTTCGAAATCGTCGGAGGGATTAGCTGAGAATCAGTAAATAATTTTCCGTCGAAGAAACGACGAGAAAATATATTTAATAAAAAATCAAAAAGTTTATAAACCATATTTTTTATTAAACAATACACAAAATAATTTTAATATATACGATGGCTAAAGAAAAACCAAACATGAATGTTGTGTTCGTTGGACACGTTGACGCTGGAAAGTCAACTACAGTTGGACAACTAATGTTCCAATCTGGTGCTGTTAGCGAACAGGAAATGACAAAGCTTAGAGCTGAAGCTGAAAAGCATGGTAAAGCTGGTTTTGAATTTGCTTATGTTATGGATAAGATCAAAGAAGAAAGAGAAAGAGGAGTTACAATTGATCTTGCTTACAAAAAGATCATGACTCAAAAATATCAAGTTACAATCATCGACGCTCCTGGACACAGAGACTTCGTTAAGAACATGATCACAGGTGCATCACAAGCTGACGCTGCATTCTTAGTAATCGCTGCTCCTTCAGGAGTTCAACCACAAACAACAGAACACTTATGGCTTTTGAGAACTATGGGTGTAAAGAACATTGCTGTAGCTGTTAACAAGATGGACGAATTAAATTATGATGAAGCTAAATATACTAAAGTTAAAGAAGATGTTGGAAAATTATTGAAAGGTGTTGGAGTTAACCCAGACACAACTGCATTCATCGCATGTTCAGGATTAAGAGGAGACAATGTTGCAAAGAAATCTGACAAGATGCCTTGGTACAAAGGACCAACAATTTTGGAACAAATGGATCTTTTCCCAGCTCCAGAATTACCTACAACTTTACCAATGAGAATGCCCGTTCAAGATGTTTACGAAATTACTGGTATCGGAACTGTTCCAGTTGGAAAGATTGAAACAGGAGTAATGAAACCCGGAATGAAAGTAATAGTTCTTCCAGGTAGAAGCGGTAAAGGAATTGAAGGTGAAATAAGAACTGTTGAAGCTCACCATGAACAACTTCCTGAAGCTGTTGCTGGAGAAAATGTTGGTACAAATATTAGAGGAGTAGGTAAAAAAGATATCGCAAGAGGAGATGTTATCTGCGAAGCTTCAAAACCAATCCCAATCGTTGAAGAATTTATTGCAACAATTACAGTTATCAATCACCCAACAGTTTTGGCTAAAGGATACACACCAGTATTCCATGTTCACACTGCTCAAGTTCCATGTCAATTCGTAGAACTTATTGCTAAGATCGACCCAAGAACAGGAGAATCAATACAAGACAACCCTGACTTCTTGAAGAACGGAGATTCAGCAAAAGTAAGAATTAGACCACAAGGAAACCTATGTTTAGAAACTCAGAAGGAAAACCCTTGGATGAGTAGATTTGCAGTAAGAGATGCGGGTCAAACTGTTGCAGCTGGAATGTGCAACGAGATTGTTAAGAAGAAAAATTAAAGTTTTCTGAATTTTCTTATTCACTTATTTTTAGTATAAATATCCTTAAATAGTTGAGGTATTTTTGTGGAAGATGCTAAATCCAAACATGCGCAAATCAGAAATTGAAGATTTTCTAAAAGGAAAGGGTGATTTCGTTCAGATTGATCACTTGACTCGGTTTTTGAAGTCGAATGTTCCGATGGAAACGAAGAAATTTATTTATCAAAAACTTTCGGAGCTTTATGAAAAGAGAGGGATGCTTACCGAAGCTGCTAAAATGCAAGACAATGCTGCGATTGCGAGTCTGCCGACGGCGGAGAAGCTAAAACTCCATATCAAAGAAACCGAACTTTACATTCAAGCCGGGCAATTTACTCGCGCGGATGAAGCGATGAAAAAGATTTTTACACTTGCGAATGCGACGGAAAGAAACGAGATTTACATTAGAATAAAAGAGTTCTACAAAAAGCAAGCGGCAGTTTATGATAAGGAAAAAAGAAGGAACAATGCTGCTAAAATGTATGAAAAAGTTTTGGAAATGAAAATTTCTGAGGGCGAAAGACAAGAAATAAAGGAAAAACTTTTGGTTTTGTATGAACAGCTCGGAAGAGTTAGAGAATACATGACGTTAAAGAATTCTAGATAATGGCTTGGCAAGATATTGTTGTTGCAATGGCGAACGTTCTTTTTGGATATTCATTATTTTACCAAGTGTATGTAGGATTTAAAGAAAAGAAAGGATTTTTGTCCATCCAAACATCTGCGCTGACAACAATAGGGTTATTTATGGTTGCAATAGTTTATTTTAATTTTAATCTAATTCTTTCAACAATAATTGCCCTCATAAACGGAATTCTTTGGATGACGCTTCTTATTCAGAGAATTGGCTATGGAAAGCCATAGCAATATTTAAATACTAAAAAAAATTAAACTGGTTATCAAGGAATATCTGCTATCAGATTATTATCACTATCACATTCATTTTTAGCAAAAGCTATTAAGTGAACTAACGAAAGTTAGTAGGTATTTCTAGACGAGATCATACGATTTCAATTAATTAAACTAAGGAGAAAAAATGGCAAAAGTAAGTCCAGTATCGATAAAATACATGATTCATGCAAATTTTATCGCTGAAGGTGCTCTAGAAAAGCCCGATGTCATTGGTGCGGTTTTCGGCCAGACTGAAGGTTTACTTGGAACTGAACTGGAAATGAGAGAATTGCAGAAAGAAGGAAAAATCGGCAGAATAGAAGTTGATTTAGAAAGAAACGACAAAAAAACTGTTGGTAAAATAAAAATTCCTACTGCATTAGATCAATCGGAAACAACTTTGATCGCAGCTGCAATTGAAACTATTGAAAGAATCGGTCCTAGCGACGCTCAAATAGAAGTCGAGAGAATCGAAGATGTTAGAGGAAGCAAAAGAGATTACATAATCGAAAGAGCTAAGAAACTAATGTCTAACATAAGCGGATCAACAGATTCAAGAGAAATCTCAAACCAGATCAAAGAGTCAACAAGAACTTCTTCAATAAGAGAATACGGTGACGAGAAACTTCCTTGCGGAGACTTGTCTGAAAATGAAGTAATTGTTGTAGAAGGAAGAGCAGACGTTGTCAATTTATTGAGAGCGGGAGTAAACAATGTTATCGGAATGAACGGAACAAAACTTCCATCTGCAATAAAAGAACTTGGGCTAGAAAAAGAATTAACTCTTTTTGTCGATGGTGACAGAGGAGGAAAACTTATCGCTCAAAATGTTGTTGATAACGCCAAAGTAAAATGGATTGCATGCGCTCCTGACGGAAAAGAAGTTGAAGAACTTACAGGAAAAGAAATTCTGATGGCTTTAAGAAAAAAAGTATCAGTAGATGAATTCTTTTCACGAAGACCGTCAAGAGAATATGAAAAACCTGCTCCGGCAGTCATAGAAAAATTAGAATTGACTGACGAAGACAAACAAAAGATCAAATCTCTGGCTCGATCAATCAGCGGATCAGGAAAGGCAATTCTTTTAGATCACAAGCTCGAGGAGATGAAAGACACTTCAGTGAAAATGCTTGCAAGCGGATTAAAAAGAGCAAGAGAAAAACCATCAATTATTGTAATGGATGGGACAGTCACAAGCTCAATTATAGAATCTGCTGAAGAAATAGGTGTTCAAGTTATTGCGGCAAAGAATTTCGCAACGACAGACACCCAAATTCAGTTGATGAGTTTCTAAATTAAATGGCGACGAAGTCGCCTTCTTTATTTTTTATTATTGTTCATCTTTATGATATATATCAAGAAATTCTATCAACTCTTTTTCTTTATAGTAGGCATATGAAATTCTAAATGATCCTCCTCCGACGTAAACTTCTCTTGTGCCCTTTCTTACATTACGCATTGGTTTTCCTATTTCTGGATCAGCTATAATCTTTTTAATTTTATTTTTAACAGTCTTTTGAAATTCATGATCTTTTATTTTAGAAATAGTTCTTTGAAAATTGTCGTCGAATTTGACATTTACCACTTCTCAAGTTCTTCAAGAAACTTATCAACAGAAAGTGTCTTAAAATCGCCTCTTTCATGTCTTTTGTAAGCATCTTCAGTTCTGCGAGCAAACTGCAAATCTTCCTTAAAATTCTCGTCAAGATCGTCCGCTTTTTTGAGAAGGAAACTAGAGTTATCTTTGATAATTAGAAATTTATCCCCTTCTTTTATTCCTTTTCTCATGTTCGCCGGAATTACAATCTGTCCTTTGGAACTTATAGTTGCAGTTTCTATTTCTACCATAGTAAGTTATACCTTACATCATATATAAATCTTTCCAATCTTCACGCTAACCAAATTAAATCGTCTATAAATTTATAAATTCCCTAATCATGTAGTTTCATGGGAAAAGGGTTGGTGATAACTTTGACAGTTTTGGCGGTAGTAGTTTTGGCTGCTGCGATTTATTTCAGTTTCTTTTTTGATTATAATTGCGATGACAAAGCGTGCTTTCAAGCTCATCAGCAAAAATGTTCTAGGACTAACTTCATAAATGATATTGAAGAAGCGACGTGGGAATATAACATTAAAGGAAAGAATGACGGCGCGTGCGAAATTGAAGTTAAAATGCTTCAGATAAAAGAAGGGACACTTGATAAGAAAAAACTTGAAGGTTTGACAATGATTTGCACTTTGCCGATTGGAAGCGCCGCATCGCCTGAGTCAGATATTGGACTATGTCATGGAGAACTGAAAGAAGAAATGCAAAATTTGATAATTCAAAAACTTCATTATTATATTATAGATAATATCGGACAAATTGATGAAGAACTAGAGAATCCGGTTATTTAATTAATTGTGAGTTACAAAAAGTAACAAAGGAATTTTAAATCTATTTTTACTATCGATAAAATGGAAATAAAGTTTGGTCCTGCGGGTCTGGGGCCAGTAAAAGAAGCGATGAAGAACTTAGAACTCTTTCACCAGCTTGGACTGACAACTTGTGAAATTGCATTTACTTATGGAGTTTACATAAAAAATGAATCTGACGCAGCAAAAATTGGGCAAAGAGCAAAAGAGTTAGGAATAAGTCTGAGAATTCATGCTCCATACTGGATAAACCTTAATTCGAACGAAAAAGAAAAAATTGAGAAAAGCAAAGAAAGAATTTTACAGTGCTGCAAAGTTGGAGAGTGGCTTGGCGCGGAGATAGTTGTGTTTCATCCGGGATTTTATGGAAAGAAAACCAAAGAAGAATCGTATCAAAATATTCTCAAAGCAATTTTGGAAATTGAAACAGAACGAAAAGAAAAGAATTACAAAACCAAAATTGCACCAGAGACAATGGGCAAGGTAAACGTTTTTGGATCAGTTGAAGAGATAGCCCGGCTTGTGAGTGACAGCGGGTGTCAGGCATGTATTGACTTCGCTCACATACTCGCGTGCGATAAAGATTATCGATTTGAAGAAACGCTTAGCAAATTCAAGCAACTTGACAAATTATTTCTACACTTTTCAGGAATCGAGTATGGAGAAAAGGGCGAAAAAAGGCACAAAAAAACTGAAAAAGAAGAGTGGAAAAAACTCTTAGGAAATCTAAAAAAATTTTCACCATCAAAAGCAACAATAAGTGTAGTTAATGAAAGCCCGCAAATGGTTGAAGATTCAATTGAAGGTATGAAAATCTTTAAGGAATCTTTCTCGGATTGATTTTCCCGTCGACAAAATAAAAATTTACTAGTTGACACTGACAGTTAGTAATATTAGTGTAACTAAATAATTACATGTTTATGTTGTTACCATAAAGTTTATAAAGAAATTATTGGTACCAATTTTACAGAAAACAAAGTTTTCTGTGAATTAAATAAATTAAATAAAGCAAAGATGGAAAACAAAAAACTTTTGGTTTTTTTGATGACAGTTCTAAGCTTATTGCTTGTAGTATCTACAATCAGTGCTACTAATTGGGTTGAATCAAGCATGGGTAAGATTGAGAACGTTGAAATCGATGGAACACATGTTGAACCGGGAAACAGCGAAACAATCTTAATCACTGCTGGTGAATCAATCGAAGTCAGAGTAGAATTCGTTTCTTATGTGAACGATTCTGTGAAGATTGAAGTAGAACTTGAAGGTGACGAAAGTGACCTAGATATGGAAGCAGACACTAACAAGTTTAATGTCGAAGATGGAAGCAAAGTTACAAAGAAATTGCTTTTGAAGGTTCCTTATGACCTTGAAGATCAATTAAGTGATGATGCAACTTTGACAGTTACTGTAAAAGGTGACGATGATGTTGTTGGTGTATATAACCTTAGAGTAAAGAGGGAAGATTACAAAGTAGACGTTAAGTCAGTAAGTGTTGACCAAAATGCAGTTGCTGGACAAACAATTCCAGTAGATGTTGTTTTGGAAAACTCAGGGTATGAAAACCTTGATGACGTTTTCGTTACTGTAAGAATCCCTGCTTTGAACGTCCAAAAAACTGGGTACTTCGATGACATCGTTGCACTTGAATGTGATGAAGATAGTGACTCTGTAGAAAACTACGGTGTTAACCTTACAAGAAAGTGTAATGAAGATGATGAAGACACTATCTACGGAAGAGTATACTTAACTATACCTTACGAAGCAACAACTGGTGTCTACAACATGGAAATCGTAGTAGAAAATGACGACCTTAAATCAGTTCAGTCCATGCAAATTGCTGTACAAAATGAGTTCTCAAACGGAAACATTATTGTATCAAGCACTTCAAAGACTGTAGCTGTTGGTCAAGAAGCAAGTTACGATTTGTTAATTGTGAACCCTACAAACACATTGAAGGTTTACAGAATCGTTACTGAATCTTCTGGAAGTCTTTCATCTGCAACTAGAGAAACTGTTGTTGCTGTTCCTGCGGGATCAAGTGAAACAGTTACTGTAAGTGCAGTTGCTTCAAAGGCAGGAGAACAAACATTCAATGTTAATGTCTTCTCTGGAGAGCAATTAGTAAAGACAGTTAGTTTAACAGCTAACGTTACTGAAGGAAGAATTTCTGCTAGCAACCCAGTAGTTATCTTGACAGTAGTACTTGCAATAATCTTTATTGTATTATTGGTAGTATTGATTGTTTTGATATCAAAGAGACCTGAAAAATCCGAAGAATTCGGAGAAAGCTACTACTAAAAATTCTTTAATTTTTTCTTTTTTTTACTTTAAATTTTTCTTTTTCTTTTATTTTTAACTTAGCGGGAGCTGGGGAAAGAATTTTAATCTAGACTACTTTACATATTAATGAAAAGTGTTCAAAAAATAATTGAAGAAGATTTTGGCGGGAAAGCGGTTAATGGATTTGATGAGATTAACGGCGCAAAAAGGATTGTTTATTTTAAGGAAGGAAGAGGAATTTATATTCTTGAATTTAGAGGCAAAGAAGGGATAATGACTTCTGACCTTGTGGCGGCGGTAACTTACAATACCAGAGAAGGATTTGTAGATATAACTGAAGATTTTAGAGAATATCACCAGCATGATGAGATAATGCTCCATTTAAGGCCAAGAGACTTTGAACGACGAAAAGTGTATGTTGTTGAGTTTATGGATGACTTTCTTGAAGCGTTAGAGAAGAGAGAAGATATTGGTAAAGACGATTATGTTGGCCAGCTTGAAATTGCGAGCATGAAAAGAGCAAGAGAATCAGCCTCACGAAAGCCGTTTTAAAGCTGCATGCTCACAACTTTAGAAATTCCTTCATGCATTGAAACTCCATAAAGATTCGTTGCGTTGGTGATAATCTCGTCGTTGTGAGTAATTACAATGTATTGGCCTTGCTGCATGTATTTCTTTAATAACGATGCCAGACGTTCTGAGTTTCTTTTGTCCAATGCGGCGTCTATTTCGTCAAGGATGTAAAAACAGTACGGTCTGAATTCCTGTATTGCGAAAATCAACGAAAGCGCGACCATTGTCTGTTCTCCTCCGGAAAGAGATGTTACATCGAAATATTTTCCGTGACCGGTTTTAACTTGAATAGCAACTCCGCCTTCAAACGGATCTTTTTTATTCTCCAGCTCCAAAGAAACTTGTCCTTTCGTCGAGATCTGCGCGAAATTACGTGAGAAAATTTCATTCAGCGCTTCCAAAGTTTTCAAAAATGCTTTTCGTTTTTTTATGTCAATTTCAGCAATGATCTTTAGAATTCCTTCTTTTTCTTTTGAGATCACGTCAACTTTATCTTTGATAGAATCGTATTCTTTTTTAATTTCATCGTAGACTTCAAGCGAACGTAAATTTACTGATCCGATTCTAGAGATAGTTTCCTGCGTCTTTGCAAGTTTTTCTGTTAAAGCATCACGGCCGATTTTGATCATCTCCGCATTAGGGAATTCAAGAATTTCTATTTCCAAATTTTCGACTTCAGCGTCGACTTTTGCTTTTGAGATTCGGATGTTATTTATTGTGTTTTCGGTATTGTGAACTTCGTTTCTTTTAACTGAAAGTTCTCCTTCAATTTCCCTAATCTTTTTTTGCACGCCATCCCTTTCAGCCAAAAGCGATTGGAATTTTTTGGAGAGCGCTTCTTCCTGCTGACGTTTTTTTATCAAACTGGCGTCTTTATCTGCAATCCTCATTTTAAGTTCTGCGAGCTCTTCTTTAAGGTCGACTTCCTCTCGCGCCAACTGCTTCAGCGAAATTTTTGACCGTTCAAGCTCGCGTTTTTTGAAAGAAATTTCTGAGTTCACATTTTCTTCGCTTCGCAAAGAAATCTCCTGAATTTCAACACGCACGGTTTCATATTTTTGCTCAATGTTAGAACTCTCATCGAAATTTTCTTCAAGATGTTTTTTTCGTTTTTCTAAATCTGCAAGTTCTTTCTTTGAGTTTTCAGTTTTTTCGTGCAGGACTTTAATTTGTTCTTTTTTCTCCTCGATGTTTGAGAGTTTAATTAAATCGGATTGTCTTTGGGAGATTTCCTGTGAAATTTGGTCGATGTCCTGATTAAGAATTTCTTTCTTCTGATAAATATCTTTGAGTTCTTTTTCAGCAGATTCAATTTGAGATTTTAACTGAACGAGCTTTGGCTTCATTTCTTTGTGAACTTCTTCCAAGTGTTCTTTTGTAACTTTACTCTTACATACAGGGCAAATATCTAACTTAGAAATTTTTTCTACAATTTTGTTTTGCTGTTCTATTTCAAATTCATTTGTGTGAATTAATTTTTCAAGTTCAATGCTTCTGATGTTTATTTTTGAAAGCTGATCTTTTTTCTCAACTAAAGATAATTTTAGTTCGTCGACTTTTTGCTGCGTGGATTTGGAGTCAAATAAGTTTGAGCCGAGGCTTTCAATATGTTTTAGCAAAAACTCAGATTCGTGAGAGGATTGTGCGAGAAGAGAATTTTTATCCTGAATTCTTTCTTTAATTGATTTCAACTCTGATTTGAACATGTAGAACTTTTTTCTTTGCTCTTCTAGTTTTTCAAGTTCTTTCTTTTTTTCGTCGAGCTCTTTTTGTTTTTTGACGACGGTAGGAGATTCTTTTTGAAGATCAACAATGGAAAGTTCATTTGTTCTAACAAGCTGTTCAAGCTCTGCTTTTTGTTTTATTACGTCGCTGATTTTATTTTCGTAATTTTCTTTTTTAACGTTTAGCCCTGCAAGCTCCGCTCTAAGATTTGCGATTTCCTGATTTAGTTTTTCCTGTTCAAGCCCGGTTGACTGCTGAATTGTGGAGTTTATGGAATTAATCTTTGATTCGTGGTTTGAAATGTGGGACTGTATTTCTAGAATATTTTTTTTCAACTTCTCCAAATGTTTGGAGTGTTTTTCGATTTCTTCGACGATAAGATCAGATTCTTTTTTCTTTTTTGTTAAGTCATGGAAAATGATGCTCGCTTTCAGATTTTTAACGTCTTGTTCGAGTTTCTTGAATTTTAATGCTTCCTGTCTTTCTTTTTCAAGGTTATTCAAATAAGTAGTTCTTTCTCTTAAAACTGCCGAGACTTCTTTTAATTTTTCTTCGGTTTTGTCCAGCTCCTTTAGAGATTTTTCTTTACGTGATTCGTAGATTGAGATTCCGGCGACTTCCTCGACGATCTTTCGTCTTTCTTCGTTGTGCATTCTTACAAAATTTTGTATTTCTCCCTGCAAAATTATGTTGAATCCGTTCGGGTCAATTCCTGCTTGAGCTAAAAGCGATAAGACATCCTGACGAGTTTTTGTTTCACCGTTGATTTTGTAAATGCTCAGGCCGTTTTTTCTTACAATTCTTTTTAGTGAAACTTCATCCGAGTCAACTGCGAAAGTTTTGTCGGTATTATCAAAAACTAATTCGACTATTGCCTCTTTTGCGGGAGCTGCCGCTTTTGAACCCATGAAAATCAAATTGCTCGCTTTGGCCGCACGCATTGATTTAATTGAGAGTCGTCCTAAAACAAAACAAAGCGCGTCTGAGACGTTTGATTTTCCAGAACCGTTCGGACCTAGAATTACATTAATTCCGGGTGTGAAAGGAAGTTCCGTTTTTCTCACAAAGCTTTTGAAGCCTTGCATCACCAATTTCTTAATATAAGGCATGATTTCTAGAATGAAGAGAGGTTTTTAAGTTTTTTAGACAAATTTATAAGTGGAGGTTTTCTTTCTTATTTATGAAAAAACAATTACATTCAGGAGTGAAATGGCTTTGGAGAGTCGGATATATTTGGTCGGTAGTTTTTATTGCAGTTTTTCTTAGTTTTATGTTTGTGCCGTTAATGCTTGCTAATCAAGCAATGTTCAATTTTGGATGGTTTTTAATTCCGTTTATCGGGTTTGTGATTTTATTCTTAGCGCTTGCCGAACTTTGGGTTCATTTATCTTACAACAGATGGTTTTATGAATTTACGGATGACAACTTAAAGATCGAAAATGGAGTTATTTGGAAGAACTACAAAAATATCCCGTATGAAAGAGTTCAAAATGTTGATATCCGAAGAGGAATAATTGCAAGAATTTTAGGATTTTCAACCGTGATGATACAAACTGCCGGGTATTCAGGGCCTTACGCAAGACATGGATATGGAGCAGAAGGATCAATTCCAGCGGTTGATATGAACGAAGCTGAAAAGATAAGAGATTTCGTTATAAAAAAGATTTCTAGAAAAAAGAGTAAAAGTGGACTGTGATTAAAACAACGTCTTTTGTTTAACTTTATTTATTACGACTTTCCAAGTTGACCAGGTTTTTCTGAATATTCCATCGTGTTCGTACTTCTCGGAATATTTTTCAAGGAATTTTATTGTCAGTGGATCAGAGCAATAACCTGAGCCGATTTCCGGGCCGTATTTTTCTTTTAATTTGTCCATTTCTTTTTCCCGTGTGGATTTTGCAATAATTGAAGCGGCGGAAACGCAGACATGATTTTTATCTGCTTTGTGTTCTGAGTGAACTTCTAGGTTTGAAAGGTTTTCGATTTTTGTTTTCAAATAATCTTCCCAAGATTTTATTCCGACCGACGGGCAGTCAATGTAAACTTTTATTTGCTTGAAACCTTTGTTGATGGTGTTGATTATATCTGCGCATGCGTGAGCTTCAAGTTCGTTTAATTTTATTCGTGATGCATTTGGATTGATATCACTTACTCCATCAATTTCGTTTGGAGTGACAATTACTATTTCAAAAGTTTCTGCAATGTCTTTTATTTTAGTTGCCAAGAATTCTCTTCTTAATGGTGTTAATTCTTTAGAATCTTTTACTCCCAGTTTGATGAGCTCCTTTTCTTTTTCTTCATCAATTAAAACTCCTGCTAGAACCATTGGCCCTATCACCGGTCCTCTTCCCGCGTCATCGATTCCTAGTTTTAACATTTTTAGAAATAGCGAGGGCGGGATTTGAACCACGCGACCTCCGGGTTTCCTATGCTATATTTGCGTAGGAATGGTAATCCTAGCGATTAGCTTATGGGCCCGACGAGCACTCCAGGCTGCTCTACCTCGCTAGTATTGTCTATCACTCTTTACTTTTAAACGTTTCGACGAGGAGTGTTAGTGGGTGTAAAAAAAATACTGCTTTTCTTTTTATATAACTTTGAGTAAAGGTTATTATGGAAAAGGAGAGATGCGAGATTTGTCTACATACGATTACGAACCCTGTTTGTAATGATTGTTATCTAAGAGAAATAGAAGAGGGATTAAAAAATATTCATGTTGAAAAAAATAAACGAAGTAAATTAATTAAAGATATCAAGGCCAGACTTCCTGATGGTCTGAACGAAACCGAGTGTGTCTTTTGCGGCGGACAGGTAAACTTATGTTCATTCTGTGTACTTCAAATTGCTCAATCTGCTGTACTCAAGAATAAAGCCTCTATAGACGCAGCAGAATATTTACAAATTAATTTTAATTATGAAAAGTCTGCGATGGTTTTATAATAACTTGGACAAAACTGGATATTATACTTTTCTAGAGACATGTTTTTAATTTAGGGTAACATTACTTAATTATGAACATAAGAAAAGCTACAGAAGAAGACTCGCCCGAGCTAATTAGTTTAATCCAGTTAGCGGATAATAGAACAGAAGAAGCTGCATCTAAAAAAGTAAGAAAAATAATGCGCTCTAAAGAAGGGTCATTTATAGTCGCTATGGAAAAGAATAAATTAATCGGTTATCTATTGTTTATAGCTACAGAACCAGATAAAAATGCTCAAAGATTTTTAAATACTGGAAAATATTCTTGCATATGCTGGATCGCTGTTCATCCAGAGTATCGAGATAGACAAATAGGTTCAAAATTATTAAAAGAGGCTGAAAAATATGCCTCACAAAATAATAAAGAGGGTTTATGGTTAGACTGTAGAGAAAAAGTTATTAATTTCTATAAGAAAAATGGGTTCGACGTTGTAGGAGTTTATAAGAGAGAAACTTCTTCCAGAATATTAAAGGACTGTTTTGTTATGACTAAAAAAATATGGTGAATAATTCTTTCGCTATATTTATAATCTAATCTTGGTTTAACAAATCATGAAAAGAGTTGTGAAAGATGAAAGAGAGTTGAGGATGGAGAAAATCCATACTTGGGTTACACTGTTTTTGCTTTTGACTTTGGTTCTTGCATTCATTGTTGCAGTTAGAGAAAAGAATTGGATATCAGTTTTTATAATTTCTATTACATTCGTGATGATTTATTTTCCAAAAATTGTTGAAAAGCTCTCGGACATCGATATTCCGATCGAGATAGAGATCTTCGCGGTATTGTTTATTTATGCGACGCTGTTTTTAGGCGAGATTCATGGTTATTATACAAAGTTTTGGTGGTGGGACTTAGTTCTCCATACCGGTTCGGCTTTGACGCTTGGCTTAATTGGGTTTATGATTCTCTATATTTTATATAAAAGAGAAAAAGTCAAGTCTAGTCCAATTGTGATCGCTTTATTTTCGTTTGCATTCGCTGTTGCCATCGGCGCATTATGGGAGATATTTGAATTCTCAATGGATTTGATTTTTAGTACAAAGATGCAGAAAAGCGCACTTGACACTATGACTGACTTAATTGTCGACGCCGTCGGCGGGATGATTGGGGCGGGAATGGGGTATTTTTATCTTAAAAGAAAAGAAGGATTTTTGGTTGGAAGAATAATAAAACAGTTTGAAAGAACAAATCCGAGGTTTTTTAGATAAACAATAAAACTTAAAACCTCTTGATTCTCAAGTTAATCATGCCCAGATCGCATAAGCTCAAATCTTCGGATTTGGCATAATACGATCAGCATTGTAGAAGCCCAGATCGCATAAGGTTGGATAGAATCCACCCAAAATACGACTGGCAAAAAATAAAACAACAAGCCCAGATCGCATAGTGGTATTGCATCGGATTGCTAATCCGAGCCCTCCGGGGCCCCAGAGTTCGATTCTCTGTCTGGGCGTAAAGAATCGAACGAGTTTCGTTCGAAACTGAAATTTCGGACGAGAGGGAACGAACAAAGTGAGTGAACTCCGATTCTCTGTCTGGGCGTTTTCACAAAGTAAAACGGACAGCGAGAATTTCAATTCGACCTGGGCGTTTTCACTTTTCCAAAACATATTTCTCAAAATACATTTGGCGAAGACATCATTCGAAGACGCAAATCCTTTATAAGACGAAGGTTGTTGACAATGAATGAAAAAAGGAAACGTGATTATTTTGGGTTTGATTTTATTTACAATTCTGGTTGGAAATGTTTCGGCTGCACTTTGGACGACGAATCAAAGCGGGCAAGTACAAATTGATTTTGCTCCTAACTCCGATGTTTATATTCACGGAACAGAGTTCAAGCCAAATACTGAAGTTTGGATGCAAATTTTCAAACCAAATGACAGATTAGAATTTTTTAATTTTTATTCAGATTCAAACGGAGAATTTGTGTATGTTTATGATTTGAACGGTCTTCATGGATGGTATCAGATGTATGCAACTGATGGAGATCATGTTGAAATTGAATTTTTCAGTGATGATACAGAAGATTATGGGACGCTGCAAGACTGTAAAGATGCGATAAGACTTGGACTTTTCGATCACCATATAAGTGAAAGTGGCGGAAGAGCAAGACTAACAAATAACGCGAACAAAACTTTCCAAGTTGGGCTGGCTTCTTACAAAAAATTCAGTGAAAATCTTTCAAGCCAAAATTTGTATGACTATGTTTATGTAAATATCTCGGCAAACAGCACAGTTATTATGCAAGTTGACGTTCCTGACTGCAAATATCAAATTGATTTATTCTGCGGAGAAGTTGTTGGACCAGGCTCAAAAGTTGGATACAGCGCAACAAAAAGATTAATTCATGCTCGACATTTAGGTGGAAGCCAATATTGTCAAAGGTGTCCTGATGAAGATAACGATGGTGTTTGCGACGAAGATGACAACTGCCCTGATTCAAAGCCAGGCCAGGAAGTTGATCAAAACGGATGCGACATATTCCAATTTTGCAGCATGTTCTCATGTGGATATGACTGCCTTGAAGCAGACTGGAACAATGATGAGTCAAATACTAACAGACCAAGAGACTGTGGAGTAATACTTAGATTAAGCAATGGAATTCATCAACAGCCAATTTGTGTTCCGAGAATTGAAAATTATTGTCCGATATAATCACCTTTCCCAAGGTTCTTTGTAAGGTCTTTTGAGAGCGGAATAAATTTCTTTTTCAGTTTTGCCTGCGACGCGTTTTGAAGTTTTGCGATTAAATAAACCGCGCTGAGTTAATTTGAAACCTTTTTTCATTGCGACAATTCTTAGCCCTATGTTGGATCCAGTTTTTCCTGAATAGGCAAGAAGAGTTGCGCCAAATTCTTCCTTAGAAGTGTAGTATAATTCTACCCGAATGCCATCGACAATCCAAGAAGATTCTTTTTCTCCGCCTTGCAAGAATTTTCCTAGCTTTTTCATTTTTTCTTCAAGTTTAATTTTATTTTTTGGAATTATGACTATATCAATGTCACCGGGATTTTTTTCTCCGCGGCGAATGCTCCCTGCAATTTGAATTTTTGAAGAATAAGGCTTAAGCTGTTTTTGGAGCTTTTTCGATAATGCAATAACCTTTTCACCTCTGTTCATAATAGGACAAAAGAAATGGAATTAATAAATTTTGTTTAGTTCGCTTCGCTCAAAGAAATGAGATTAAGGTAATTTGCTTAAACTTGGTAAGCTTCATCATGATGTTTGTATCTTTCAATTGTTACGGTTTTTGTATTCTCGTTAATCGAGTAGATTAAAACAAAGTTCCCGATGTGGACTCTGCGATAGTTTTGAAGAGGTGCCTTTAACGGCTTAAAATGATATGGATTTTCTAGGATCTCTTTTATCTTTTTGTTTATATATTCAAAAGACACTTTATCTTTCTTGAAAAGTTTCTGAAAGATCTTATCGACACTTTCTCTAACTTCAAGAAAATACATTTTACTTATATCGTTCAGCGAAACTATTTACTTTGATAGTCTTTTCTTTTTGCGCAGATAACAACTCCTTAATAAATTCTGGTCTGAAACCCGGCTCTAGCATCTCTTTTCCATAAGCTTCGATTATCAGATTAATTGCATCACTTTTATCTTTTAAATTCTCTTTAGCCTTCACGATATTTATAACTCGATTTGCTCTTTCATCAATATTTACAATTGCTTTTACCATATTAATATGGTGTTAGTGCGGAGTTATAAATGTTTCGGATATATATTTAATAAATTTTGAGTAGAGTTCGCTTCGCTCAAGAGGATGAGATTAATGTAATTTGCTTATTAAATCTGAAACAAGCTTATTGTCTTCTTCTCTTACTTCCAGATCTCTTTGAAAATCTTCTTCAAGAATGTCGCCATCTATGAACTTTCTATCAACAGTTCCATCATTTCCTTCATCAATCCAGTAATGAGGATTTCCAATTGCAAAACCGCCATTTTTTCTTACAATCGTCCTGTCAAGAGTTCTTCTTACTTGGTATTCTCCAACTCTATCGTATTGTAAGTTATCTAGGTGAACTGCCATAGATATCAATCCGGCGCAAATTGCTAGCCCTGCTAAAGAAATATAACTTTTAGCATTTCTCTCTAAGTGGTCTATCATGTTTTACTCCCATTATTTAGTTAATTTTGTTAAATACCCTAGGAATATAAAAATATGGTGAAAAATATTTTTCATCAAAAAGGATAATTTTATATATCTATAAACACAATGATAATTGTGGAAGCAAATTTAAAGTCGTTAGGATTATCAGAGAAAGAGATTAAGATTTACTTAGCTTGTCTAAAATTAGGAAGCTCAAAAGCTAGCGAAATTGCCGCTTATTCTAGAATTGAAAGGCAAGCCTCATATTATATCTTAAAGCTACTTATGAAAAAAGGATTTATTTCTGAGACAATTAAGTCAGGGGTCCAGTATTATGAAGTCTCCAATCCAAAAACTCTTTTGCAAAAAATTGAAGAAGAAAAGAAAATTAAGGAAGATGCAATAAGAGAAATTGTAGAGGAACAAAAGAAACTAAAGAACGTTGCAATTCCAAAAGCAAAAGTCTCTTGGTATGAAGGTGTAGATGGATTTAAGACAATTCTAAGAGAAATGCTAGACGTGGAAGATAAAGAGCTTTACTCCTATAATCCAGAAAAAGTGATAAAATTTATTCCAATATTTTTAGAGTCATATGCTTTGAAAAGAAAAGAGAAGAAAATTAGAACAAAGATTATCTCTGAAAAAACAGAATTTCTTATGGTGGAAAAGAAAAAAGAAAAAGAGAAGTTAAGAGAAATAAAATTTATTGATGAAATTATGAAAGGTAAAGATTATGGTTTGGCGATAGCAAAAGATAAAGTTATTTTTGTTAGAGTTACGGAAAAAGAGCAAATAGGAATAAAAATAGAAGATGAGGCTTTTGCGGAACTACAGAAGAATATTTTTAATCTCCTTTGGGCAAAGGCCAAGGATTAAATCCATCAAAAAACATAACGATCGTTTAATTTATAAAATGAAATTTCTTTCAATTTAGATGTTATTCTGGGAATATATTAAGAAGTATAAAAGTTTGATTTTTTTAGCTTTAGCGTTGGCGACGATAAATCAAGTTTTTTCTTTACTCGATCCGCAGATCACCAGACTGATTATTGATAATTATGCTACGAAAGCGGGAGAACTCGAAAGAGAGGTTTTTGTCAGAGGAGTTTTGCTTTTGCTTTTGGGTTTTGTTGCGGTCGCATTTGTTTCAAGGATTGCTAAGAATTTCCAAGATTACTATGTAAATGTTATGACTCAAAAAGTCGGAACAGATATTTATGCTCAGAGTATAGACCATACATTTTCTTTACCTTTTGCAGTCTTTGAAGACAGAAGGTCTGGAGAGGTTTTACAGAAACTACAAAAAGCGCGGCTTGATGCACAGAAATTAATTACGAATTTTGTAAATATTGTTTTCCTTTCAATGGTTGGTTTAATTTTTGTTATAGCTTACGCATTTTATGTTCATTGGCAAATTGGCCTTGCATTTTTGACGTTGGTTCCAATTGTAAGTGTTTTTATGTTCACTATGAGCAAGAAAATAAAAGATGCTCAGAGCGAAATAGTGAAAGAATCTGCAGAACTCTCAGGAGCGACGACGGAAACTCTTAGAAATGTAGAACTGGTAAAAAGTTTGGGGCTAGAAAAACAAGAAGTTCAAAGATTGAATAGTACTAACGACAAAATCTTAGGGCTTGAGTTAAAGAAAATAAAGTACATTAGGCTTTTAAGTTTCACACAAGGGACGATAATCAATGCTGTTAGAGCAATATTATTATTCTTAATGTTATGGCTTCTTTTCCAAGGACATTTGACTATTGGTGAATTCTTGACTTTATTCTTTTATTCATTCTTTATATTTGGTCCTCTGGCACAGATCTCCGACGTCGTTTCAAGTTATCAAGAAGCAAAAGCCAGTTCAGAAACTCTTAAAGAAATATTATCGATTGAACCAGTAAAGAAAGATCCAAATGCTAAAGTTATTGAGAAGATAGTCGAAATTTCGTATGAAGATGTTGAATTTTCTTACAATACAAAGGGGGCGGCATCAATTGAAAACATAAACTTCAAAATAAAGTCCGGAGAAAATGTTGCACTTGTCGGTTTATCTGGAAGCGGAAAGACCACAATTATAAAATTACTTTTAGGACTTTATGAGCCTACCAAGGGAAAGATTAAAGTGAATGGGATAGAATCCAAAAAAATTGACTACGACGAATTCAGGAAAAAAATTGGAGTGGTTTCTCAGGAAACTCAGCTTTTTGCCGGAACAATAAAAGAAAATCTATTGTTTGCAAATCCTTCTGCCACCGACGAAGAATGTCTTGAAGTGATTAAAATCGCTTCTGTGGAAAACATAATCTCCAGAGGAGATAAAGGGCTTGACACAAAAATTGGTGAAGGCGGTCTGAAACTTTCCGGAGGAGAAAGACAGCGTCTTGCAATTGCACGAGCATTATTAAGAAATCCTGAATTAATTATTTTTGATGAGGCGACGAGCAGTTTGGATTCGTTGACCGAAAAAGAAATCACAAAAACGATAAAAGAGATTTCTAAGAAAAGACCACACACGATAATGGTTTCGGTTGCGCACAGGCTTTCTACAATTTTACATTCGGATAAAATATTTGTTTTAGAAAAAGGAAAAATAATCGAGCAGGGAGATCACAAGAGTTTGACGAAGAAGAAAGGACTTTATTATGCTCTTTGGAGAGAGCAGTCTGGAGAGAAGATTTAATATAGTCGACAATAATAAAATTAAACTCAATCGAAAGAAAGTTCTAAATTTTTAAAAAAGCCAAAAATCACCCTATAAATTAATTAAGAAATTATTTCATAAGTTTCATACGAACATCATGGGCCCTTAGATTCCTAATTAGTTGAGCAATATCTTTAGGTTCACCTTCAATTTCTAAATATCTTTTATCAACTAATAAATTCCCTATCAATCTAGCCTTAAAATTTGAATCAGAACTATATTCTATTACCGGAACATCTATCAATGGTTCAAGCTCTTCTCTTTCTAATTCTTTTGTGTGAAGAAAATAATTACTCAAATATTCTTCTGCCCGGATAAATGGTGTTCTAGTATTCAATCCTAAATCATATCTTCTGATCATACTAAAAAAATACACTATTGCTTAATAAAAGTTACCAAAGGAATATGCAAAAGTATTTGGCCTTAATGTTTTAACTAATGGCGCTTCGCACTTGATACACCGATTTTTGTACTTTGAATTTTTCCTCCTCTTCGCTACGGAACGTTGCACTAAAACTCAATCCTTCGGAGAGAAATGATTTGTATTCTTTAAGATAAAAATGTTTAAGAACAATTTGTACTTAAGATAATTATGAAAGAATTGGTTGGAGTAATTGGACGAGGGGATGCGCCTGTGCAAAGAACAAGTCCGTTTCTTACCCAAGACGAAATTAAAAGAATGTATTTTCCTAGCCCTTATGAATATGAAACGCCTGCTAAGCCAAGAAATGAAACACGAAAGGTAGGGGAAATTGGATACAGTTAAAGAAGATTCTAAAGATTTAATAATTATAGATCTTAAACTTAATTATGTTAATCGACGCACATTGCCACTTGGATTTGTTTGATGACAAAAAGAAAATTGTGAATAATGCAAGGGAGGCGAATGTCGGAATTATTTTAGCTAATGGAATAAATCCTCAAACTAACAGAATCGTTTTGGAATTAGCGCGAGAATACAAAGAAGTAAAAGCAGTTTGCGGAATTTATCCAATTGATTGTTTAGGATTGAATGAAAAAGAAATTGATGAAGAAATAAAATTCATTATTAAGAATAAAGAAAAAATAATTGCGATTGGAGAGGTTGGAATTGATTTGAAAGAAAGTTCGGATTTGGATAGGCAGAAAAAGAATTTTATTAAATTTATTGAATTAGCGATGAAATTAGACAAGCCAGTTGTGGTTCACTCTAGAAAAGCGGAAGAAGACTGTATAGAAATTCTCGAGGAAATGAATGTAAAAAAAGTTGTTATGCATTGTTTCTCCGGAAAGAAAAAATTGGCCCAGAGAATTATAAAAAATGGATGGACTTTGACGATACCTACGGCTGTCAAAAATTCCGTTCAGTTCCAAGACACAATAAAAATTACTCCAATTGAACAATTGCTTTGTGAAACGGATTCGCCGTTTTTGCATCCGGACAAGAAATTTCCAAATGAGCCTGCAAACGTTGTTGAAAGCTACAAAAAGATCTCCGAAATAAAAAAGTTAAGTTTGAAAGAAGTTGAAACTCAATTAGAAAAAAACTACAGGAGAATGTTTAATAAAATTTAAAAATCCCTTCGCAGTAGATTAAATATGGCTAAAAATAGTTTTCCAACATTTGCGGTTATTGTTTTAATTTTATCAGTAATCTGGATGATGAGAGAACTTAATCTTGTTCTTTGGGACATTCCATGGCTCCCGTTGATTTTGATAATCGTTTCAATAGGATGGATTGTTGATAGGTATAATTAATCCTTATCAATTTCGCTTGTTTTTCTGTAACGGATATATAATTTGTCAAGGATTTTTGTGATTCGGTCGCGTTCTT
>CAZFDH010000003.1:0-27890 GCA_964518155.1 Candidatus Woesearchaeota archaeon | reverse complement strand
TTAATTGCAGCCGATAACAGCGGAGCAAAGATTTGCAAGATAGTTGGAGTAAAAAAATCCAAGGCTAAAAAAGGAAAGCAAGTTAATGCTAAAGTTGCAGACTGGGTAAAAGTCTCGGTAAGAAAAGGAGTTCCTGACATGAAAGGAAAAGTTTTCGACGCAGTTGTAATCAGACAAAAGAAATCATGGAGAAGATTAAATGGGGAAAGAGTTTGTTTTGAAGACAACGCAGTTGCAATCCTTAAAGATGAAAAAGGAAATCCGAAAGGAACACAAATCAAAGGTCCGGTCGCAAGAGAAGTTCTTGAAAGATGGCCTTCAGTAGCTAAAATCGGGAGCATAGTGTACTAATGAAACAAAAGTTTTCAACGCATTGGATAAGCAGCAGTCAGCCTCGGAAACAGAGGAAATATGCAGCGAATGCGCCGCTTCATCTTAAAGTTAAGAAAATGAGTGTTGCATTATCAAAAGAATTGAGAGAGAAATATTCAAAAAGAAGTATTGGAGTCAGAAAAGGAGACAGTGTAAGAATCGTGAAAGGAAAATTCAAGAAGAAAGAGGGAAAAGTTTCCGAAGTAAGTTTAAAAAAGATGAAAATTTATGTTGAAGGAATACAAGTTAAGAAACAAGACGGATCAAAATCAAACGTTCCGTTCAGACCTTCTAACGTTAAAATAATTGAATTAAATTTAGATGACAAAAAAAGATCAGCTAAACTTGAGAATAAAATGAAGAAAGAAAAATCAGAAAATAAACCAAAGACGGAGGCTAAAAAATGAGTCACCTGAAAAGACAAGGAGTACCAAAGAACTGGCCTATTGCAAGAAAAGGAACAGCATACGTAGTGAAGCCTTACTCGCATTTTTCAGACAGCGTTCCGGTATTAGTTGCATTAAGAGATATGATTAAAGTCGCACAAAACAGAAAAGAAGTAAAGGCCGCACTTCACAAAAGAACAGTTTTACTAAATACAAAACAAGTTCTAGATGATAAAGTAAGCATAAATTTATTCGATGTTTTAACTTTAGTTCCATCAAAGAAAAGCTACAGATTAACTCTTGATGAAAGAGGAAAGTTCATGTTCGAAGAAATAAAAGAAAGCGAGTCAGGGAAAAAAGTTGCTAAAGTTGTTGACAAAAAAATGCTGAAAGGGAAAAAAATTCAGTTGAACCTTAGCGGAGGAATTAACCTTATTTCAAACACTAAATGCAACATTAATGATTCACTTTTAGTTAACTTAAAAGAAAAGAAAATAGAAGAATGCGTCCCATTAAAAGAAAATGCAAAAGTCCTTATCTTTGCAGGTAAACACGCAGGAGAGAAAGGAAAAGTAACGAAGATCGACGCAGAAAAGAAAATGGTTGAATTAGAAGTGGGTGGAAAACAAGTTAACGTCTTAATTAAACAATTGATAGTAACACAATGAAAAGCGAAAATGTAATGAGAACAATAAGAATTGAGAAAGTAGTTCTAAACATAGGTGGAACTGCAGAGGAACTTGCAAAAGGAGTTAAGCTTTTAGAGATGATTACGGGGAAAAAACCTTCAAGAATGAAATCTAATAAAAGAATTCCTTCGCTGGGAGTAAGACCGGGACTAGAGGTTGGAGCGGTAGTTACATTAAGAAAAGAAGCAATTGAAACATTGAAAAGACTTTTAGTTCCAATAGAGAACAAGATAAGAAGAAGACAATTAAGTGAAAATAATTTTTCATTTGGAGTAAAAGAATATATTGAAATTCCTGGAATGGAATACCAAAGAGACATTGGAATAAGAGGATTTGATGTAACTGTGGTTTTCAAAAGAAGTGGAAGAAGAGTAAGACTTAGAAAAGTTAAAAGAGGAAAAATTCCTCAAAGACAAAAAATTACGAAAAAAGAAATAATTGAATTCATGGAAAAAAACTTTGGAACTAAATTCATAGGAAAAGAATAAAATGTCAGCAAGTGATTGGAAAAAAATATTGAAGCAATTGAATGCAAAACCTGCAGTTAAAGACAAATTTATCAAACACAATAAACCGCAAGAAAGAAAAACCGGAATATCCGCTCAAAAGTGTGAAAGATGCGGAAGATTCGGAGCACACATCAGTTCATATGGATTAAATTTATGCCGACACTGCTTCAGAGAAGTTGCTGAAGAAATCGGATTCAAAAAATACAACTAGGAGAAAAAATGTCACAAGATATCGTATCAGACGCGTTAAACATGATAAGAAACGCAAGGAAAGCAAAGAAAGAAATCGTAAAGATAAATAGAATTTCAAATCTTTTAATAGAAATATTGAAAATTATGAAACAAAAGGGAGCGGTCAAGAAATACAAAATCGACAGCAAAGACAAATCTGTGGAGATCACGCTTGGAGATTTGACTGACTGCAAAGCAATAAAGCCAAGATTTACTGTTAAAATAGATCAAATAGAAAGATACAGAAGAAGATATCTTCCGTCGAGAGAAATTGGTACAATTGTTGTTTCAACAAACAAAGGACTATTGACTCACGAAGAAGCTATTGAAGAAAACTTAGGAGGATGCTTAATTGCATATTTCTACTAATGAGAAAAGAAGTTTATCAAAAAGTGAAGATTCCGCAAGGAGTTGAAGTAAAAATAAATGGAAGCAAGGTAGAAGTTAAAGGCCCCCAAGGACACTTAACAAGAGATTTTAATTTTTCAGGAATCGACTTCCAAGTAAAGGGAAATGAACTTATTATAGGACACAAAAAAGCGACGAAGAATGAAAAGAAAACAATCAATACAACTTTTGCACACTTAAAGAATATGTTAAAAGGAGTGGAAGAAAATTATGAGTACAATCTTAAAGTTTGCTACAGTCACTTCCCAATAACCGTTGAAATGAAAGGCAAAGAAGCAATAATCAAGAATTTCCTCGGAGAAAAAGTCCCAAGAAAGGCAAAAATTCCTCAAGGAGTTGAAGTAAAAGTGGACAAAGAATTTATCACAGTCAGCGCTGCAGACAAAGAACTTGCAGGACAAGCGGCGGCAAACTTTGAAAAGGCGACTTTGATCAGAAAAAGAGATCGAAGAGTTTTCCAAGACGGCATATTCATAACAAGCAAGGCAGGTAAAGAAATATGAAATTCTTAAGAAGA
This sequence comes from Candidatus Woesearchaeota archaeon, assembly GCA_964518155.1. Lineage (GTDB taxonomy): Archaea > Nanobdellota > Nanobdellia > Pacearchaeales > GW2011-AR1 > JAUSKC01. The sequence continues at coordinate 24,778 of CAZFDH010000003.1, read as the reverse complement.
TTAACAAGACAATATTCTAAACTAGGAAGAAAAAGAAAGTCTAAACAAGTTTGGAGAAAACCGAAAGGAAGAGACAACAAGCTTAGAGAGAAAAGAAAGAACAGAGGACCAGTTGTAAGCATCGGTTACAGAACTGAAAAGACCGGAAGAGGAAAGATTAACGGCAAAAGTGTCGTAACAGTAATGAACGCAAAAGAATTAAACAAAGTTGGAAAAAACGAAATAATTATTGTCGGAAAAGTGGGAAAGAAGAAAAAAAGCGAAATTGTAAAAAAAGCAAATGAAATGAAAATTGAAATTCAAAATATAAACACAAGAAAATTTTTAAAAAAACTGGAGAATAAAAAATGAACTTAGCAAAGAAAAAAGCATTAGCAGCAAGAACTCTTGGAGTAGGAAAAGAAAGAATATTCTTCGTCGATTCAAGACTTAATGAAATAAAAGAAGCTATTACAAAACAAGACATAAGAGATTTGAGAAATGATGGAGCAATAGTTGTAAAAGACATCAAGGGAAGAAAAAAGGTTGTTAAGAGAAGAAGCAGAAGCGCTGGAAATGTCAGAATAAAAGTTAATACAAGAAAGAAGGACTATGTTATCATGGTGAGGAAACAAAGAAGTTATGTGAATCATCTTAAAAATGAAGGAAAACTAACTGCAGAAGAAGTTAAAGATTTAAGAAAGAAAATAAGAAACAAAATGTTCAAAAGCAAAGCAAATCTTAAAGAATACGTCGGAGGTCTTAAAAGATGAAAAGCGCAGGAGTAAAAACACTAAAGAGAAGAAGGCTTGAAAACAAGACAGATTATCATAAAAGAATAAAGATGTTAAAAAGTCAAAGACCAAGACTTGTATTTAGAAGAACAAACAAATACATAATTTCAGAATACATCACAAGCGCTCATGCTCAAGACAAAATTGAATTATTTGCAAGTTCAAAGGAGCTATTGAAGTACGGTTGGCCTAAAGAAAATGAAGGAAGTTTGAAGTCGGTAACTGCTTCATATTTGACAGGATATTTAATGGCAAAGAAAATCCAAAGTGGGAAAAAAGAAACTCCAATAGTTGATCTTGGTATGATAAGAATAATTCACGGAAACAAAGCATTTGCATTCATAAAAGGAATGATCGACGCTAAATTGAACGTTCCATGCAAAAAAGAAGCGTTCCCAAGTGAAGATAGAATAAAAGGAAAACACTTAAAGAAAGACTTTTCCAAACTAGTTGATGAAATTAAATTGAAGATTGAGAAGAAATAAAATGCCGAAGAAAAAAATAGAAGAAACAGAAGTTGAAGAAGCTATGGAAAAAGCTGAAGAAGAAATTGCAGAAGAAGTTGAAAAGAAAATCAAAGCGCCAGTTTTAACTGATAAAGAAAATGAACTAGTTGGATGGGGACCAAAGACAAAATTGGGTAAAGATGTTAAGGACGGCAAGATAAAAGACTTGAACGAAATTTTGGACAAAAATCTCAAGATATTGGAACCTCAAATTGTTGACAGTTTAATTGAAATAAAATCAGACTTGCTTTCAATAGGTCAGTCAAAGGGTAAATTTGGTGGAGGAAAAAGAAGAGCTTGGAGACAAACTCAAAGAAAAACGAAAGAAGGAAACGTTCCAACTTTCTCGACGCTAGCAGTAGTTGGAGATGAGAACGGTCATGTAGGACTTGGAACTGGAAGAGCTAAAGAAACTTTACCTGCAAGAGACAAAGCAACAAGAAAGGCAAAATTAAACATAATTAAAGTAACAAGAGGGGATGGAAGTTTTGACAGCATCGGTGGAGGAAATTCAAGTATTCCATTCAAAGTTGAAGGTAAAGCAGGAAGTGTTAGAATAATTTTTTATCCCGCTCCGCCTGGAACAGGACTGGTTACAGGAGATCAATCAAAGAAGATTTTAAAGCTTGCAGGAATAAATGATATTTACAGTAAGACTTTTGGAAAGAAAAGAACAACATTCAATTTAGCTAAAGCGACAATTGATGCACTTAAAAAAACAAACTCAAAGAAATAAAATGGAAAAAATTGCAGTAATAAGAATCAAAGGGCAAGTAAAACTAAAGCATGAAGTTAAAGACACACTTGACAGACTTAGAGTGCGAAGAAAATATGCTTGTGTAGTTTTTACTAAACCAACAAAGCAACAAGAAGGAATGATAAAAAGTGTAAAAGATTTTGTTGCATACGGACAAATCAGTGACGAGACTTTCAAGAAATTAGTTGAAGCAAGAGGAAAATTAATTGACAAAAAGAAAAAAACAGATTTGGAAAAAGCTGCTGAAGAAATTGCAAAAGGAAAATCTTACGAAGATGCAAATGTCAAGCCATTCTTTAGACTACACCCTCCACGAGGAGGAATTGACGCTAAAGTCCACTATGGAAAAGCAAAGGGTGTTTTAGGAGACAATAAAGAGAAAATAAATGAATTAATTTTGAGGATGTTGTAAAATGATGAAGAAAACTCATAAGAGAAAAAAATATTCCAGAATGCACGGGCGAGGTATGGGAACAGCCGGAACTGGAGCAAGAAAAAATAAAAGAAAGTCAGGCCACAAAGGAGGAATTGGAATGGCTGGAAGCGGTAAAAGAGCAGACCACAAAAAAACGTTAATCACAAAACTATATGGAAATGATTATTTTGGTAAACAGGGAATTACAAGCAAAGGAACAAAAAGAGACAAAGCAGACAGAATAAATATTGAGACTATCGACGCAAATATTGAAAGTTATGTTAAAAAAGGAGTTGCAAAGAAAACGACAAAGGGCTACGAACTAGATTTCTCAAGTTACAAAATTCTTGGAGAAGGGAATGTTAAAAATAAGTTAATTATAAAAGCTAAGTCTGCATCTAAATCAGCAATAGATAAAATATCAAAAGCTGGCGGCGAGATTCAACTTTCGAAGAAAATCCAAGAAAGTGATTAAGCCTCAAACAAAAAATGGCAGATTTAAGAAACATATTCAAATTCATTCCGGAGGTTAAAAAACCGGAAGAGAAGAAATTAGATTTTAATACAAAATTAAAATGGACTTTGATAATTCTAACTGCATTTTTTGTTCTTTCAAATATTCCGCTTTACGGTCTGTCCGCAAACTCTCTTGAAAGATTTGAGTTTTTAGCGACGATACTGGCGGCAGAATTTGGAAGTATTATATCATTAGGTATTGGTCCAATCGTTATGGCCTCTATTATATTGCAGCTTTTGGCCGGTTCTGGAATAATTAATATTGACACTTCTACGACTGAAGGAAAAAGGTTTTTCCAAGGAATTCAAAAGTTACTAGTATTCTTCTTCATAATATTTGAAGCGATAATTTATGTTTCAATGCAAGGTTTGCAAGCAGTGCCAGGACTAGCATGGCTCGTAATTTTACAATTAATCATCGGTGGACTTGCAATTTTCTATATGGACGAAGTTACAAGTAAATGGGGATTCGGCTCGGGTGTAAGTTTATTTATTGCAGCAGGAATCAGCAGACAACTTTTCACTGCAGCGTTCCAGTTCATAGATGTTCAAGGAAGAAATTGTCTTCTTAACTTTGGATCTGTTCAATGTCCAGGTAAAATCTTTTTGATAGTTCAAGCGCTAGTTGACAGATATCCGGTTGAATTATTGTCTGCTGCGGCTGCACTAATCTCGACGGTTTTAATTTTCCTTGTAGTGGTTTGGGTGCAATCATTAAAGGTAGAAGTTCCACTTTCTTTTGGAAGAGTTAGAGGATATAACATCAAGTGGCCTTTAGCATTCTTTTATGCATCAGTTATTCCAGTAATTTTAACTGCAGCGCTTGTTGCTAATATTCAATTGTTCGGAGGATTAATACAAAATGTTGCGGCGCCTTGCACAGTTGAAGGAGCAGTTTGTAGCGGATCGGCAAAAATAGCATCATACTTTAGCTGGCTTGGAAGCTTCAATCAAGGAACACCTTATCAAGGTTTAGCATTCTGGATAAGTTCGACGAATATTTTAGAATTATTAATCAGAACTGGAGAAGTTGCACCAAGATATTTATTGCAAAGCGTTTTCCATGTTTTGTTCTTTGTATTCTTCTCGGTTTTATTCTCGGTATTCTGGGTAAAGACATCAGGAATGGATGCAAAATCACAAGCAGAAAAAATCTCTTCTTCAGGGCTTCAAGTTTCAGGATTTAGACAAGACAATAGAATTTTAGAAAGTATTTTAGACAGATACATTATGCCTCTTACAGTAATGGGTGGAGCAGCAATTGGACTGTTGGCGTCAGTGACAAACATGTTTGGTGCGTTGATTTCAGGAACTGCTAATTTATTATTGATTAATGTTATTTATCAAATGTATCAGAACATTGCGCAGCAGCATGCCGTAGATATGAATCCGACAATGCGTAAGTTCATCGGTGAATAAATTTAAAAACAAAACAAATCTTAGACAAACATGGCAATAAAAGAGTGGATGATTTCAAATCCTAAATTAAGCATAATTATTCTTGCGTTTTTGGTAACATTGTTTATGACTTTGGTTACCAAGAAATTTACCAATCAAGCTAGAATGAAAGAGCTGAAAGGGAAACAAAAAGAATTGCAGAAGAAAATGACCGAACACCGAAAAAAAGGTGAAATGGACAAAATGATGGAGCTGCAAAAAGAAGTTTTCGAGGGCTCGATGGAACTTATGAGGCACTCGTTCAAGCCATTGTTTATCACGCTTATACCCTTGTTAATTTTCTTTTGGTGGATAAGAGATGTTTATGCAGCGACGGAAATTGCAAAAAGCTGGATCTGGTATTACATTCTAACTGGTTTAATTTCAAGTATAATTCTAAGGAAAGTCTTGGATGTTGCGTAGTGGAAACAGCAAACCTTAAAAGCGATTCTTATCTTCAAAGAAAATGGAAAATCAAGAAATATTATTCAAGCTGAGTATGATGGAACAGCAAATAAGACAATTACAAGAACAAATTCAAGCAGTTGAAAGTTCTCTAATTGATATTGACTATCTTAAAAACAGTCTTGATGAACTTAAAGGGTCGACGGAAAAAGAAATTCTTTCTCCGATTGGTAAAGGAATATTCATAAAATCAAAAGTTTTGTCAGAAGAGCTGATCCTTGACGTTGGAGATCGAAAGTTTGTGAAAAAAGATATTGAAGGAACAAAAGACATGTTAGGAAAGCAGATTAAGAAGCTTGAGGAGATAAAATTAGAGTTAGAATCAAATTTAGACAAACTTGGAGAAGAAGTAAACAAAATTATTTCTGAAAATCATTAATTTTTCTTGCTTTCTTAACAAATTGATCATAGCTAATAACGCCAAGATCTGAAACTATTCCTTTAATGAACTTTTTTGGAATGAATTCGAATGCAGGATTTTTTATCCTTATTCTTCTTGGAGCTTTTCCCCACACTTCGTTTAATTTTCTCATTTCTATCGGAACATGCTTGTTAGTAAACTTCCAGGAATCAGCGACGATATAAACAGGTATTTTTTCCTGCTGAGCAATTCTTGCAATCATGCCGCTTCCAACTTTGTTAATTACTCCTTTTTCAACCAGCGCATCTGCTCCAAGAAAAATTTTATCGACCTTTTTGCCGCCTGCTTCACCAGTCAAAGCAATTCTTAACGCCGAATCAACAAAAAGTGTAACTTTAATTCCATTTCGAGTAAGTTCTTCTGCAGTAAGTCGACCTTGATAAAGAGGGCGAGTCTCAGTATTATAAACTTCAAAATTTTTGCCGTGGTGTTTAGAATAAATCAAAGACTTTGAAACGTTTGTAGAATGGCAATGAGTGAACACAACATCACCGCTCTTTAATAACTTAAATATTTCTTTATTTATTTTTTCCTGCGCTTCATCAAAATGTTCTGAAATTTCTTCATTTGACTTTCCTTTTGCAGCCATCTCTAAAACGTTTTCTAGCATTGGTTCAGTTGGCCTTAAGGATAAAAGATGTCTTTTCGTTTCAATTGAAGGGAACAAAAAATATGCTTCAAGTGCTTTACGGGCAACGTTTCGCGCACCCTGAATCTTAATCGATTTTATATCATGAGAGATTTTGTAAAATTTCGCCCTCTTTTTTATTCCTTCTAACATACGATAATTAATTTGAGAAGGTTTAAAAATTATCATCTTTTTATGATTAAATGCTAGAGGCGATAATAAAACCTAAGAGTGCTGAAAAGAGACCATGGAAAATGTTTTTCATCGGAATTGTTTATGCATCGCTTTCGTTAATTTTAGTAAGATTTTTCTTTTCAACGGATCAAGTTTTATCTAAATTCTCAGGAATGACGGTTGTAACATTTTGTGTAATGTTCTCGTTGCCGTTCATGTATTATATGATTAAAAGAGAAGAGAAGCAAGATGAAGGAATTGAAGGATTGACGGAAGTGTGGAGAGTTCATGGAGATGCAATATTTGCATTCATGTGGCTGTTTTTAGGTTTTATCGTCGCATTTTCGTTTTGGAATATTCTTTTAGGAGATTCAAATTTATTTAATGCGCAGCTAGAAACTTATTGTATGATAAATAATCCCTCAGACATTGGCGGTTGTGTTTCTCAATATGGAATGGAGAATGGTGGTTCTATAACTGGAGGAGCAACAAAACAAACCAGATTCTTGGCAATTTTAGAAAATAATGTTTATGTTATGATCTTTACTTTAATTTTTTCTTTGATTTTTGGGGCAGGTGCGATTTTTATTCTAGCATGGAATGCAACAGTAATTGCTGCGGCGATTGGAATTTTCACTAAATATCAAATAGGTGAAATACCAATTGGGATTGCAAGATATATGATCCACGGATTTCCGGAAATAACTGCATACTTCATAACTGCTTTGGCCGGCGGAATATTCGGGGTAGGGTTTATTAGAAATGGAGTTAGAGATAAAAGATTTCTAAGAGTCGTTGGAAATACAATTATTCTATTATTTATTGCATTGATAGTTTTAGTTGTTGCAGGACTAATTGAAGTTTACTTAACCCCAGTATTTTTTGGTTAACCAGAATCTTTAAATAGAGAGTGTTTTTACTTTTAGGATGGCAAAGTTTGTGTGCAAATCTTGCAATTATCGGTTTCAAACCTCGAGTGATATGGCAGTTGTAAAATGTCCTTATTGTGGAAAATTTGATGCTGTTCCTGAGCCGAGCGCTGAAGATATACTAAAAGACGTAGATTAAATGGAAAAAGAAAATTCTCAAGAATTAATTGAAGAGAGAAAGAAAAAATTGTTGAAGTTTTTCAATAGTTCTCAATTGTGGGTAGCTGCAGTTTTAATTATTGCATTAATTCTTGGGGTGTATATTAGAAGTCTTCCGATGACGGACCATGGAGGAACGCCGGGGCTTTGGGATGTTACAACCAATAACTGGACACTTGGCCCTGATTTAGATCCATGGTTATTTTTAAGACAAGCTAAAACTGTAATTGAAACGGGAGAATACCCTCCGATTGATTATATGAGAAATGTTCCATTAGGATTTGATAATACCAAAGAAACAATGCTTTTGCCTTATATGATTGATTGGACATACCACATTTCAAAAATATTTTATTCTGGAACTACACCAGAGTATGCGGGAGTAATTTTCCCGGTAATAATGTTTGCGTTAACAACTATTTCATTTTTCTTTTTTGTTAGAGAGATTTTTGTAGGAGAAAGCAGAAAAGAGAAAACCAAAGCAAATTTGATTGCATTAGTATCGACGTTTTTTATGATCGTAATTCCAGTGTTTTTATCAAGAACAGTGGCAGGAATTCCTGAAAAAGAGTCGGCGGCATTTTTCTTTATGTTTTTATCATTTTATTTATTTTTGAAGGCGTTTAAGAGCGAGAAAAAAAGCGGATATATTTTTGGAATACTCTCGGCTATATCCACTGCGTTAATGGCACTCATCTGGGGAGGAATAATATTTATTTATATTACCATTGCGCTCTCAGTTTTTATTACGTTTGTTCTGGGGAAAATAGACTCCAGAAGGATGAATATTTACACAATCTGGTACATTTTATCAATTACGGTTTACCTATTATTTTCCAATAGAGAAACACTCTCCGGAGTATTGACATCATTATCCTCAGGGCTAGCGTTTTTCGTTTTATTCATATTATGGTTTGACAAAGGATTTTGGAAGATAAAAACAGTTCAAGAGAAATTCAGGGACAAAAAAGTCCCCCCTAAAATTATTTCAATCACATTTGCAATTATGTTTGCTATTCTGATTGCGATAGTGATTCTGGGGCCAGGATTTATACTTGAAAAAGGAAAAGCAGTGCACCAGTCCATATTCAAACCTATTCCGGGAAGATGGGGTTCAACGGTAGCAGAAAACAGGCAACCGTACTTTACAGAATGGGGGTCAAGCTTTGGCCCCACGCTAGGTAGCATACCAATAATGTTCACGCTATTCTTTATTGGATCAATTTTATTTATTTATCAAATTCTTCATCGATTTAAGACAAAGGAAAGATGGACTCTTACTTTAGGATATGTGATAATCTTGTCTGCAATGATTTTTTCGCGTTATTCCCAAACAGGACTACTAAATGGAGAAAACTTCATTAGTAAGTCTATCTATTATCTCGGAATAATTTTATTTATTGGAATTATTGGGAAAATCTATATTAAAGAATATCAAATAGGAGAAAACAAATTTGAAGAAATTTCTTTTTCATATATTGTCCTAACAGTATTATTTTTGCTGGGAATATTTAGTGCAAGAGGAGCGGTAAGACTAATAATGGTTCTAGCTCCAGTTGCTTCAATTTTTGTAGGATACATTTCTATTGAGGTCGTTGAGATATTCAGAAGGAAAGAGAAAGACAAAAAATTAATTTCAGGGATTCTTATGGGAATAATACTGATTGCAAGCATCTTTGCATTCGTGTCGTTTTATCAAGAGGTAACTATTTCTTCATATAACATGGTCCCAAGCTTGTATAACCAACAATGGCAAAAAGCAATGTTCTGGGTAAGAGAGAACACTCCATCGACAGCAGTATTCGGACACTGGTGGGATTATGGTTATTGGGTTCAATCAATAGGAGAAAGGGCGACAGTTCTCGACGGAGGAAATGCGATTACGTTCTGGAACTACTATATGGGTCGTTTAGTTTTGACAGGAGATAATCAAAAAGATGCTCTTGAGTTTTTATATGCTCACAACACAACTCATTTCTTGATTGATTCAACCGATATAGGAAAATACGGCGCTTTCTCCAGTATCGGAAGCGACAAAAATTACGATAGATACTCTTGGATTGAAACAATGATTCAAGACGAGCAGCAAACAATGGAGACATCTAACGGAACAACGTATGTTTACCGAACAGGAATTCCTCTTGACGAGGATTTATTGGTTCAAGAAAATGGAAAAGATGTTTTACTTCCAGGTGGAAGAGCTGCGGTCGTAGGAGGAGTGGTAACAATTCAGGAAAAAGGAGATAGTATAATTGCGACGCAACCATACCTGGTAGTAGTTTATTCTGGAAAACAATATAACGTTAATTTAAAGTATATCCAAATAGATGATGAATTTATTGAATTTAATGAAGGAATAGAAGCTGCATTATATGTGTACCCGAGTTTAACGAGCAGCAGCAATGGGGTTTCTATAAACAATCTAGGTGCCGCGATGTATTTGAGCCCAAGAGTGATGAAGGGGATGCTAGCACAAAAATACATTCTTGATGATCCGTTTAACAACTTCCCGAATTTCAAACTAGTGCATTCCGAACCAAGTGCAATTAGTTCTATATTAAGAGCACAAAATATTGATTCTCCTGATTTCGTTTACTATGGTGGCGTCCAAGGTCCAATTAAAATATGGGAAGTCCAATATACTGGAGATGAAGAATTCCAGCAAAAGTATGTCGATACTGATGCATCTAAATATCTTGACTGGCAGTTATAAATTTAAAAACAAAAATGCATTGATCTAAATATGGAATCAATATTACTTGCCCCTTTGATAGTAGGATTTCTGATAGTAGTTATCTTTATGCCATTATGGATAAAAAAAATGAAAGTGTTGGGGCTAGTCTGGGAGGACATGAATAAATCAAAACGTCCTAAAGATATCGCAGGCTCAGGAGGAACGATAGTAGTGTTTGGATTTGTGCTGGGCGTTTTGTCATATATTTTCATAAAAACATTTTTGTTTGGAGGTAATGGTGAAGTTGTAGAGATATTTTCTCTTCTAACAACAGTATTGATAGCTTCAATAGTCGGTTTTATAGACGATATGTTTGGATGGGTAAGGGGAGGTTTGTCCTGGAGACTGAGAATAGTTTTGATATTATTTGCTGCAATCCCTTTAATTGTAATAAATGCCGGAACATCAGTAGTTTATGGAATTGAATTTGGTTTATGGTATCCTCTGCTAATAATCCCGATTGGAATAATCGGTGCAACAACAACATTTAACTTCTTAGCTGGATATAATGGGTTAGAGTCAAGTCAAGGAATAATTATCTTATTGGCATTAGCATTTGTAAACTGGTCGTTAGGAAATAACTGGTTGAGTTTAATTAATTTGATAATGGTCATCTGCTTGTTTGGATTTTGGTTGTTTAACAAATACCCGGCGAAAGTATTCCCTGGAGACATACTAACCTACTCCGTCGGTGCTTTAATTGCAGTAACTGCCATATTAGGGAATGTTGAGAAGATCGCTATATTCTTTTTTGTACCTTACATTTTAGAAACTATCCTTAAAGTCCGAGGGGGGCTAAAAAAACAAAGCTTTGGAAAAGTAAACGAAGACGGAAGTTTAGATGTTCCGTATGAGAAGTTCTACGGTCTTGAGCACATTTCAATTTACTTAATTAAAAAAATAAAACGAAACGGTAAAGCTTACGAAAAAGAAGTTGTTTATCTGATCAATCTCTTCCAGATAACTGTTATTGTTCTTGGCTTAGTATTATTCCCATTAAATTAAGATGATAAAAAAAGACGAACTGTTATGGGGGAGCATAATCCTATTGTTTATGATTGCGTTATTCAACTTACTTAATTATGCATTTCAGATTTCCATGGCTAAAATGCTCGGCCCCGAGAACTTCAGCATCGTTGCTGTTTTAATGTCAATCATTTACATCTTTAATATTCCTGCAGAAACGATTCAAACTGTAGTCTCAAAGTACACCAGCAAGTTTAATGGAGAATCTTCTGATGACAAAATAAAAGATCTTATCATTAAATCACTCAGAAAGGGAACAGTTCTTGCAGCAGAGATATTCATTCTTTTTTTACCAATAAGTATAATTTTATCGAAAATCTTAAGAATAGAATATACTCTTTTAGCACTAACCGGCATAAGTATATTTTATGTTTTTACAATCCCAGTATTCAGAGGAGTTTTACAGGGAAAGAAAAGATTCTTTTTAATGGGGAGCAGTATGGTTATAGAATCTCTGTTTAAAGTAGTTATTGCGATCTCACTGGTATTTATTGGATGGGAAGTATACGGTGCAATAGGAGGAGTTTTGATTGCAGGACTGATGACAATGCTGGTTCTGATTATTGCTCTGAGAAAAATTCTAAAAATCAACAAAGAAAATTATGATTTCAAAGGTATTTATTCCCAAAATATGCCAACACTAATAGCATTGGTCTCAATAGTATTAATCTATAGTCTCGATGTTATATTGGCTAGAACTTTATTTGATTCTAGATTAGCAGGGCAATATTCTTTTGTATCTCTTTTAGGTAAGGTAATCTTATTTATGGGACTAGCAATAAGCAAAGTAATGTTTCCGTTGTCGGCTGAAAGTTATGAAAGAAAAAAGAAAACTAAAGGTATTTTCCTTAAGTCATTCACCATCATCCTTGCAGGATCGCTGGCTTTATGTATGATTTATCTATTGATTCCTGAAACAGTTATAAAAATTGTTTCCTTAGGATCAGAGGAGTACCTTGAAGCCTCAAGTGTATTATTTATTCTGGGATTATCTTATACTTTTTTGTCCATAGTTAATTTGATCTACCTCTATAAAATATCGATAAATGACTTAAAGAAAAGGGAATCCTATTTTATTTGCTTATTTGTGTTATTGCAATTAATTTTGATGACCTTGTTCAGTAAAACACTTATAGAATTCTCAATGGCATTTCTATTTGTCAGCACAATTATGTTTTTATACTCGTTATTTTTGTTTAAAAAATGAAGGTTTCGATAATAATCCCTGCCCATAATGAAGAAAAAAGGATCGGTAAGACACTGACAGAGTACGGAAATTTTTTCAATAGGTTGGCTAAAGAAAACAAATTAGATTATGAAATATTTGTAGTGATAAATAACACCAAAGACGGAACGGAAAAGATCGTGCGAGAGTTTTCAAAGAAGAATAAACGAATAAAATATGTCAATGTTCCTCAAGGTGGAAAAGGAAATGCAATCATTTACGGATTTAAAGAAAAGGTTAAGGAAGATTTTGATTTAATAGGATTTGTTGATGCCGACTTGTCTACCAGCCCAGAAGAATTCTACAAATTGATTATTAATATAAATGATTATGGGGGAATAATTGCAAGTAGATATTTGAGAGGGTCGATCATAAAGACGAGACAACCAATAAGCAGAGTGATCGTATCTAGAATAGGAAACGTCATTATTCGAGGAGTTTTCTTAATGAGTTACAGGGACACACAATGCGGAGCAAAACTGTTTAGAAAATTCCCCTTAGAAAAAATAATTCCGAGTCTTGGAACAACTAATTGGGCATTTGATATTGATTTATTATACCAATCTCAAAAGATGGGATCTAAAATAAGAGAATTCCCGACTGTTTGGACTGATTCAGATCGAAGCACTTTGAAAATAAAGAAAGCTTCTGTCCAAGTTTTCCTATCCATAATGCAGCTTAGAATAGTTAACTCGCCATTCAAGAAGTCAACAAAAATATTAAAGCCATTAATCCGAAGATTATGGAATAAAGTAAAATGAAAATAGCGATATTTAATTGGAGAGATATAAAAAACCCGAAATCAGGAGGATCAGAAATTTATTTCCATGAAATTGCAAAAAGATGGGCTCAGAATGGAAACAAAGTGATATGGATAACCAGTAACTGGGAAGGAGGGAGGAAAGAGGAAACAATTGATGGAATAGAATTTATTAGAGGAGGGGGAGAAATAAGTTTTATTGCGAGTTCATTCATAAACTACTTAAAACTAAAAGAAAAACCTGATGTAATAATAGATGTTGAAAACGGTTTACCTTTTTTTACTCCACTATTCTCTCGTAAAAAGATTTTTTTACATATACACCATCTTCATCACGAAGTTTGGTTTAAAGAGTCCAAAATGAACTCCGGAAAAAGCAAGATAATTGCAATGATTGGGTATCTGCTTGAGAAAAATCTCATGCCTTTGACATACAAACATATCCCAGTTGTTACCCTTTCCAATAGCTCCGCTGAAGAAATAAAAAATAACGAGTATAACGTAGTAGGAATTGTTTCTCCATCAATTAACAAACCAGCTAAAGAAAAGAAAGTAGCTAAGTCAAAAGAGCCGACAATCCTTTTTTTAAATAGGGTAAAAAAATACAAAGGGGTTGATACACTTATATCTGCATTTTTAGAACTGATTAATGAAGAAAAATTCAGGGATGCGAAATTGATTATTGGGGGAGAAGGAGATTATTTAGATAAGATAAGATTAAGATACTTCAAGAACATTGATAAAAATATTTTTCTCTTAGGCAAGATTTCTGAAGAAGAAAAGTCTCAATTAATGAAAAGATCTTGGCTAATGGTAAATCCTAGTTTCAAAGAAGGGTGGGGAATTGTAAATGTTGAAGCGAGCTATCATGGACTTCCAGTAATAGGAAGCAATGTAACAGGAATAAGAGATTCAATTTTAAATAATAAAACCGGAATGTTATTTGAATATGGAGATGTAAAAGACTTAAAAGAAAAGATGAAAATACTTATTAAAGACTCCAAACTAAGAAAAGAAATGGAAAAAAATTCAAAGAAATGGTCAGAAAATTTTAATTGGAGTGACTCATCTGATAAATATTTAGAGATAATAAATAACGGCTTTATAAAAAAATGATCTTCGGGAGTGTTTTTAGCAGATTTAAATACATTGAATTCACGACGGCGGATGAGAAACACATTCATTTAGAAAATAATTTCTTAAATAAGATTGGATTCAAAATATTTGGATTGCCGCATATTGGACTAAGGCTTCGCGCCAGAAGAGTCCTAAATATCCTACCAAAAAGATTTGAGAAGATGTTAGATGCTGGCTGCGGCACAGGAGTATACTCTTTCAGTTTAAGAAATAGGGGGAAAGAGATAATAGGAGTTGATATTGATAAACAGAAAATAAATTATGTTAAAGATGTAAACAGGTTTAATAATCTGAAATTTGAAGCAGGTGACTTAAGGAAGCTAAAATTCAAAAAGGAAGAGTTTGATTTAATCATCTGTTCAGACGTCATAGAACACATAACTGAAGACAAAAAAGCTTTTTCGGAATTGGGAAGAGTATTAAAGAGAGGCGGCCTCCTAAAAGTTACTGTACCTTATGATTCTAAAAGTAATGCACTTGATTACAGAAGATATGGTCATGAGCGGTCAGGGTATTCAGAAGAAATGCTGAAGAAAATGTGTGAAACAAATTCATTGAGAATTCTCGATATTACTTATTATTCCCATCCATTCACTGAGAAACTTTCAAAAATAAATTACAAGATAGTTGATAATAAGATTTTACTAGGCATACTTTTTTACCCTTTGTACGGCTTATCAATTCTTGCTGACAGATTTTCTAAAGGAGAACCCAACGGGATTTCAATTTCTATAACTAAAGATTAATTTTATATACTACTAATGAAACTTGCCCATCGGTTTTGAAAGATTGGACTGGTTCAAAAGTATCAGGATAATTCTGATAGAGTTCATGAACCCAGTCTGGGACGCCTTGCCAAATTGAATCCACAAAGTAGATGGGTTTTTTCTCTTCAATTAACTTAAACAACTCGCTTTCGTTGTTTGGCAGAGGAATTGTTTCTCGTTCACTATAATAAGTGTTTTGTGGTAAGCTCTGAGAGATAACAACATCGCTTGAAATAGAATTTTGTTTAATCCAAATTCCTCCTTCCTTAACAGTGTCGTAGGAATTTAATCTGCTCTTAATTGAAAAATCTGAGTTAACAATACCATAATATCCATGCCATCCAATTAAAATAATGACGATTAGTATTGCAAAAGTTTTGTTAAGTCCTTTGAAATAATCGTAAACATTTGTCAGACCGTAACCAGAAAAGGCAAACAGGAACGGAAAAACACCAAGAATGAACGCATCATAGAATGTTGCAGACCCTCCCATAACTCCATAGAGAGTGTAAAGAGAGAACGGAATTACAAGGCAGATAAAAATTAATAACCAATTCTTATTTTTCTCTATCGCATTTAATCCAAATTCTAACGCTAATTTAAACAAAAATAAAATTAATCCAACTAAAGATAATAGTGTGAATGACCATCCGACTCTAGAAGGAATCATGAGAACATAGGCAAAAAGCCCAGCAATTCCAGCACCATACTCTGAGGTTGCAGCGGTGTAGCCCACTGCCAATCTAGGTATCGGGAATCCATAAGTTATCTGAAAATAAGCTAAAAAAGGAAGGAGAGCTAAAACAAACCAAATAAGAATCGTCCAACATTTTTTACTTTTGATTATATTTGTTTTCTCTACTAACAACAAGTAGATGAATAAACCAAACAATAAAAATCCAGCAGAGAAATAAGTCATCAAAGCAACAGCAGAAAATATTCCTGTTGCGACCAAATAATTCTTTTTATTTTTCAGATATCCTTCATTAAACAAGAAGATAATCACGAGGTACAAAAGCGGCACCCAAAGGTAAAGTAAAATTCTTTGACTGAAAAAAATATGCAACCAAAATACAGACATCCCAAAACTAGATATCAGTCCCGTTTTCATATCCGTAATTCTTGAAATTGTGAAATAAGTCATTGCAACAGTAGAAATTGAAACCAAAAATTGAATAAATCTTAAGGAAATCTCTCCTAAGCCAATTTTAAATATTAATGCAAAAAACAATGGAACTATCAATTCTCTTTCTGGTGCCCATCCTGACAAAGGTGTTCCGAATGCGAAGCTTTTTGCTCTTAGACCATATTCTGCTTCATCCCACCACAAGGGCTGATGAAGAGTTAAAGAAAAATAGTAGATTCTCAAGGCAACTGTCAGAAAAAGGATGAATAGGAAAATCTGATTATTTCTATCTCTTAGCCAACTCCTCCACAGAGAATCTTTAGGCGGGTTTTGTCCTTCTTTTTGCTCTTCCATTAATCTTTAAAGAAATAAATGGTTTAAATTATTTTGTACTCTCGACTCTTTTCCAGGCATCTTTGTAATGTTCTTTTTTTACATACATATGATAAAATACCAGAACCCAAATGTAAAGCCGCGTTGGTAAAAGTACAAATGTCCAAAAGAATTCTTTTAGATTTCTAGGGTAAGAGAGAACAAAAAATATTCCGGCCAATTCCGTTTTGAATGTTTTCATTCGAGGTAATTTTCTCATATCTACATATTTTGATAAAGACTCGTGACCTTTTGCAGTTCGTTTTTTTTGTTCGACAAAGTCGTGAAGATTGGTTGGAAATTTCACATAAACTTCTGCTTTTGGGACATAGTCAATCTTGTAAGATTTTTCTCTAAAAAGTAAAGGCACAACAGTATCTTCGGCTAAATCCAAGGGGAATTTTTTTATTACTCCGTTTCTAAACGCCCAATAATATCCAGAACACTCTAAGAACTGACTTTTCTTTTTTCTTTGGAGTCTTAATTCGTGAGCTGCATCGCACAAAAGATGAGACCAATATCCGAACATATTATCCCTAGACTCAATCGAGACCGGTCGGCCAGTTACACATCCAACATTTTTATCTTTGAAAGGTTCAAGGATTTGATTTAATGAATTTTTTGAAACAAAAACATCTCCGTCGGTTAAAATAATTATATCTCCCTTAACATCTTTTAACAACAAATTCAATGCATAAGATTTTCCTTTTCCAGGATCAATAAATAATTTTACTTTTTTATTTTTCTTTGAATATGACTTTACAATCTCATGAGTAGGCTTATCCGGTGCAGCAACAATTAATTCATAATCTTTAGGAAGATCCTGATTTAGGAAAGATTCAATTGCTTTTCCAATGGTTTTTGGCTCGTTAAAAGAGGTAATTATTATTGAAATCATAAAACTTTCTCCAGATTTTTTATAAGGTTTGTCCATCTGAAATCATTAGCACGTTTTACAGCATTTGAAGAAATCCTTGAAAGAACATTTTTTTTCATTGAATAAATTCTTGACAATACAAGCTGCAAATCGTCTGCAGTTTCCAATTCAAAAAGAAATCCATCTTTTCCGTCAGAGATAATCTCTTTCCCTCCCTGAGTATTAGAGGAAACACAAATCATTCCCAAAGAAAATGCCTCGATTAAAGACTGCGGCATTGCATCTCTCCTACTAGGTAAAACAAAAATTCCGTGATTGTTTAACAATTCGATTTTCTTATCTAAGTCGTAAACTGGATCTAAGAACAAGACAGAATCAGAGAGGTTATTCTCGGAGATTAATCGTTTAAGATTATTTAAATAATCTTCCTCTGCCGGGCCAACAATATAAACTTTTGCTGATGAATTCTTCTTCCTGAATTTTGAGGCGGTGAGTATTAACAACTCCAAGTTTTTTACAGGAGATATTCGTCCTAAGAAGATAATATTATTTAAATTCAAGACTTTCTTTCGTTTTTTAAAGAACTCTTCAGGAACACCATTTGGAATATAGATTAGTTTATTTTTCTCTACGCCCAACTCTTCAAGATATTTAACTTCCCATTGAGTTATATGTACGATTTTATCGAATCTGTTAATCAATCTGGGGCCCACAAATGAATCATAAATCTTAACAGCAATTTTAGAGAGAAAGGATCTTGTGAAATCGTTTTCGACAAAAGGTGCGTGAGTAACTAATATAACTCTTTTGTGATATTTCTCTGCCAAGAATAATGCCTTGGAAGTATGAATGTGGCGATAGCCATGCGCAATAATAACATCTGGGTTAAATCTAACAAATTCTTTTTCAAAATCCCATTTCAAGAAACTTTCTCCTCCCAAGTTTAATGCGGGAAACCTCTTTATCTTTATTCTCTCCAAAGAGTCAGATTCAGAAGCAATCTTATTTGACCCTTTAACACAATTCGAAGAAAAAACCTCTACTTCATGGCCTCTTTGAGATAATAGTTTTGCTTCCTGCTGAACTCTTTGCCATACTCCACAAATGCCTGCAGAATAGTTAGTAAGTTCTAAAATCTTCATGAAAAACTCAATAAAATAAGCTATTTAAAGTATATTATGCTCGCGAGAATATGGATGTGACAATCATTATTCCTCTACATAATCCTGACAAAAGAATATTAAAAAAGGTAAGAGAGATTATCAAAAAACAAGACTATTCCGGAGAGATAAAAATATTAGAGATAGATAAGAATTTTGGTTTAGCTAAATCAATTAATTACGGACTAAAAAGAACAAAGACTGAAATAGTGATTACGCTGCATCAAGATTGTGTTCCTTCGTCTAAAGAATGGTTAAAGAAAATAGTCGAACCCTTTAAAGACAAGAAAGTAGTTGCATCAGTAAGCAAAGTTGAATTGCCCAAGAAATACTGGAATAAATTTGATTTGATAGGAAAGATCTTTTCTGCGAAAGAACAAAAAGTAATAACGCCTCTACTAGATGAAAAGGGTTGTGCATACAGGAGAAAGACTTTAGAAGAAATAAACGGATTTGATGAAAAAACATTTAGGACTGCGGGAGAGGATTTTGATATATATTTCAAACTCATTGAGAGAGGAAGAATTGCTTACCCTGATTGCAAAGTACTCCACTATCATTTCCATTCAGGGAAAAATCGTATGCACAAAGAACTGCAGCTAAGTAATGGTTTTGGAACATTGTTCAGAATTCATGGCAAAAAAATGCCCTCGTGGAAGATTGGTTTGGTTAAATCTTTGCCATTCTTAGGCTGGCCAATTTTCATCATTAGCTTTCCATATGAAAAAGTTGGCGCTAAAGGAATTTTATGGATCCCCCTATCTCTTGGAGCAAATATATTCTACTCAATAGGGTTTTGGAAAGGTTATATTGACAAGAAACAAACTATATAAATTTCTTTTTTAAGGAGGTATTATGTTAAAAGTGGTATTAGTAATAGATTGTGAAAAATTTATTTCGTTGAATCAAGTCAACCCAAGGTGGAACCTATGGGAAAGATTTAAAGGGAGAATCAATCGCACCATAAGGAACATCAGATATAATTCTCAAGGAATTAATATTGTTTATCAAGCATTAAAGGAGACAGATTTTCCTGCAACACTTATGATCGTCCGTTCCGAATTCCCCAACCTTGATAAAACTCGTGTTGCCAAAAATATTGAAATTGGATATCACACAAAGAACCATCTTCCTCTAACTCTTGTTGGTGATTCAACCCTTAATGAAGAAGTTGAAAATATTTTGAAAGTAAAATCTTTTTCCGCTCCAATGTGGATGATTGAAGATAAGAAAGATCCAAACAGAGTATTCAATACACTTAAAAAAGAAGGCTATACTCATACAGTTTATCGAGGAATTAATGAAGGGGTCAAACATTGGCACTATAATACTGTTTCTCCTATCAAAATCAAACAAGGAATCAAATGCGTTCACGTCTCCAATTGGTTTGAAGGAAATAGCAAAAGAAAGCAAATGCTTAAGATCAAAAGAGAAATAATCAGTCATCTTGGAGAAGACAAAATCTATTTGATAACAAGTCATGATTTCACCCACAAAAATAAAAAGAATATGCTAGAAGTTGTTCGTTTTCTAAGAGGACTTGAAAAAGATAGAAAAATCGAAATAAAAAAACTGTCCGAGATAAGATGAATGTAAAAAAAGAAATTGGAGGAGTTATAGAAAGAAAGACCATTAAAAACCTAAATAAAAGAATTACCAAATTACTCAGAGGTAAAGTAGTTTTAGATGATGGGGGAGGAAATGGGAGTTTTGACTACACAAAACATCCTGACAAAAATATTTACTGCATCGACATAAAAAAAAGAGATTTAGAACATCTAAAGAATGTAAAATTCAAACTAGCAGAAGCGACCAATCTTCCATTCAAGAAAGGATTCTTTGACTGTGTTTGTTTTGCGGGAGTTATCCAATATGTTAAAGATCCTAGGCAAAGTTTAAGAGAAATTAAAAGAGTTTTGAAAAAAGAAGGACAATTAGTTGTTGCAACAGTAAATAGAAGGTCATTATTAAGAAGACTGAAACTAATTGATCCTAAGCCAAAATCTTATGCAGGAGAATTTCAGATTTATACATTTAAAGACTTGGTCAAATTGTTGGATGAAGAAGGGTTTGAGGTTCGATTCGTTTCTGGAGAAGATTTTCTTACTTTACCAATATATCTGTGTTCTAATATTTTAATAGTTGCAAAACCTAAATCTTTCCCTTAACTATCCTTCCAGGGATTTGTTTTAATTTGTAATAAAATCTAACGAATAAAACTTTTATTCTTCTGAAAGAACTCTGCGTTAGAAAAGGTATGTTCTTTGGATAATTAGGATTCAAATTCAATTTGCTAAAACTTAATACAGTTTTGTCGATGAAAGTTTTATAATACTTTAATTTGTTCTTACCAAGAAAAACAAAAACCTCTCTAGGCTGTTTAGATTCTAATATGATTAAAATATTTTTTGGAGTATTCTTAAGGAATATCTTCACAGAATTTTTTTCAATTGAATAGGATATTTCTTGCTTGTCTTTCTCAAGATAGTAATCTATAATTTCTTCATTATTAACATTTAATAAATTATTCTCATTAAGAGCTTGATAAAGTGCCAAATAATTCCTTATTGCACCTTTGACTTCATCCCAGTTATGAGGATGAGAATGAAGAAAGATATTTCCTTCACCAAGAGTTTTAACCCAGAACAAATTTTTCTCAAACAAAAGTTTAAATTTAGAATTATTTAAATCAAGAGGGGAAAAGTCATCAACTATGTTATCAGAATATCCTAACAGACTCAGTCTCTTATTTTCATGAAATAATAAATAAGGCCTAAAACAAGTTACCCCATTGGATCGATAAGAATTTCGCCATAACTTTATTTCAGATTTTGACAAGTCAATATAGTCTTGTGGAAAGTACTCTGCATAATTTCCGAAGTGCATACTTCCTGATCTTACTAATTGCCCGGAGTTTCTCAGGTATTTTAGGGAGTTATTAAACTCCTTCTCTGGATCAAGCTGAGGAATTCTATTATTTTTTACCCAATTAAATTGCTCCGAATGAATTCCGATGGTAGATTCACCTAGATATTTTTTAGCCGTTTTTAGATCATAGTTTGCATCATTTAAGACTAAAGGTTTAGTATAAAGGAAAGAAGAGCCATCATAATGGTAATTTGAATTGGTTCTTAGATACCATGTCGACTTTATCCCAAATGATTCATTTAATTTTAGAATTTCTTTACTTGATGTAAGACAATCGATAGATTCCGTATCATGGGCAATGGAAAAAGATTTTATTTTGGGGGAGATTGAAGAGTAAACCACAAATCCTTGTTTTTCGATAATTGTCTTCTTTAGAAACAGCCAGAAATAAGGCTCTATATCATCGATTCCTTTATTTGAGAGATTCAACTCCTTTCCACTATGAGTGCATTCAATAGATCTTAAAAATAATCCTACACCTAAGTCGTACAAAAAAATTGCCTTGCCTTTTCCAAAAGTTCTTGAGGTCAAATAACTAGTGTTTTTTGTATGTGCAATTGTCTCTGCGCTAATATTCTTTACACTAAAAGGGTGTATTGAATCTAATATGTTTAATTGGTAATCCTTTGGACAAGAAATATCACTAACAATAAGTTTTTCGGTAACCGGAAAGAAATTTACTTTCGATTTTAAGAAATTTATTCCAAATAACTCTTTTAATTCTTCTGCTGCAAATCTTTGATATCCTGCTCCCAAAAAAATTCCTCCTTGATTAACAAAAGATTTAATCTTATTGAAATCTGCATCTACTTCTCCTGGAGAGAAAACTAAATCATAATTATTTAAGTTTTTTAAATCAGACAAAACATCAAATGAAATACTTCTGGCATTCAACATATCTTGAAACGAAAAAAAGTTTGCAGTAGAAGAATCGTAATCTTCCAAAAAACCACTCCCCAAAATGATCTTTCCATTTCTGGGTCGCATTAACCCAATTTTAAACTGTTTTTTTACTACCATCGTTTATCTCTTTCATTTTAGATAAAATCAAGGGGTTGGCATTTAAGAATTCTAAAATACTTTTTATGGAAGGATTTTCTCCAATCGATTCTATTATCCTGGAAATGTGATCAAGATCTTCCTGATAATCAACAGTTAATCTCAAATCATTATGATTGAAATCTTTCATCACAGGATAATCGATATATTTTAGTCTAAAGAAGTAAGGATTCTTATAAATAAATGAGGTAACGTGCTCTAAGTCAATTTTTTCACTAGTAAGCTGCCTAGATTTTCTTAATGCCGAAACAGAAATGACTTCGACTGCCAATCCCCATCCAGAAAGAATTATTGGCTTATTGTCTGAAGTTTTAATTGAAAGATAATCATAACTACCATTTAAGAACTCGCGGATCATGAAATCAATCATCTCAGGCTCAATGAAGGGTGAATCTCCACAGATGCGAACAACTACATCAAGATTGTTTTCCTCTGCACATTTGATAAAGCTTCCAAGAAGATCACGATTTTCAGAAGTTTCACTCCCTCTAAAAACAGTTATACCAGATTTCTCAGCGAGTTCAACTAATTCATTATCCGTTGAATCTAAAGTTGTAGCTAAAATTAAATTATTTGAGAAATCTGATCCCTTCAAACGATCAAACAAGTGAACTATCAAAGGCTTTGAATTTATCTTTAACAAAGGCTTGTTTGGAAGTCGAGAAGACCAAGATTTTGCAGCAACAATTATCCCTATTCTTGGTTGAATAATTTTATCCTTTTTACTTATCAAAATCTGGTCAATAATTTCTCTAACTGCTCCACTTCCTCCAGACTTCTCACTGACATAGTCAGAGATTTCTTTTACTTCAGTTATTGCATTCGAAACAGAAAAAGAAATTCCAGCAGTTTTCATAACTTCTAGATCACCCAGATCATCTCCAATATACGCTAAATTTTCAAAAGATAAATTTCTAGATTCCAAAAATTTCTTAACGTCTTCGAGCTTGTTTTCTGACCCAAAAATGCTGTTTTCTTTTACATTTAATTTTTCTGCTCTAAGCATTATATTGTTGTCAGATTCAGAAGTGCAAAATCCTATCTCAATTCCAATTTCTTTAAGACGGTGAAATTTTCCATCATGCATATGAAACCTTCTTGCTCTCTCTCCACTGTCAAAATAATAAATTCCTCCATCAGTCATTACGCCATCTACATCAATAAACAAGAACTTTAGTTTACTCAATTTATTTTCAAATTCCTCTTTAGATATGTTCATTCCCATTTTTGAGCAAGAATGTTCTAGTTTAAAAGAATAATTATTCTAGATTATTCACTTCAGTTACATCTGAAGGCAAGATTAGATCATCTTCGGAAATATCTCTAGATAATCTCTTTCCGAGAATCAAATCTTCATCAAACGGGTTCATCCCCATTTGAGTATGAGTTTTTGCGAAGATCATATCTTTGGTTAAAATATCTCCTTTCTTTAAATCTCTGAATGCAACAATTGATCGAGCTAGTTTTTGTTTGGCCAAAAATTCGCTGTTAAGAATTGCCTTATTTGGGCTCCCCTTTGCTCGTTCAAAATTTCTTATCCAAGTCACTAGCCGTTCCATTCCCGGAGGATCTAAAGCGCCAATATGGTCTGTACCCTTCATATATCTACTAAGTGTAACGTGTTTTTCAACTGCCACTGCGCCCATTGCGGCTGCAGCACATGGAACCATTATTCCTACAGTATGGTCGGACATACCTACGTTTAAATTAAATTCTTTTTTGAGAGAATTTAATCCAAGCAAATTGACTTCTTCATATTTAGACGGATAAGAGGAAGTGCAGTGAAATAAAAGAATTTCACTATGGGATCGTTTTATCAAGGAAACTGTTCTACGAACGTCTTCTAGGTTTGACATCCCCGTTGAAAGAAAGATCGGCTTTCCTTTTTTAGCAAGGTGTTCAATTAAAGGCTTGTTTGTTAAGTCTCTTGAAGCAACCTTGAACATTTCGACCCCAATCTCATCCATATCTTCTGCGCTTTTTGGATCACAAACGCTAGCAAAGTACATTAGCCCTTTTTTCCTTGCATATTCCATTAATTCTTGATGCTGTTCCTTTGAAAATTCCAAAAAGTCTCTATGTTTTCCATAGGTTTCTCCAAAAGAATTAGGCCCCAGGTAAGGTTGATGATATTTTTCTTTAGTCAACTCAAAGGGAATGTGCCGTTTACAGAATTTGACAGCATCAACTTTGTCTCTTGCTGCTTGATCAATTAAAGTCTTAGCTAGATCGAGATTACCATTATGATTTTGTCCAATTTCAGATATGATAAAAACTGGCTCACCTTCGCCAATTTTTCTGCCGCCAACTTTTATTTTTTCTACCATTTTTTATGAAATTCTTTACGACACTAGAGGCTTTCCCTTAGTTTTCAAAATAGCTTTCAAGGAATAAGTTATTTTTGTTCTTAGGATTTTTTAATGATGT
>CAZFDH010000002.1:0-28261 GCA_964518155.1 Candidatus Woesearchaeota archaeon | reverse complement strand
TTTTTATGAAATTCATTACGACACTAGAGGATTTCCCATTGTTTGCCAAATAGCTTTCAAGGAATAACTTATTTTTGTTCTTAGGAGTTTTTAATGATTTATGTAATGCCGAGGATAATTCTTTTGAGGTTGAGACTTCGGTAGATGCGCCGAGTTTATTGTAGGGAACGAATTCTTGATCTTTAAAATTAATGGTTATGAGGGGTTTCTCAAGCAATAATGATTCTATGCCGATTGTTGAGAAGTGAGTTATTACTGCAGAAGACTGCGCCAGAAGAGAGATAATATCCTTGTCGAAACATTTAGAATAGTTCGCAAAACTTTCATCTTTAGCAATCTTGTCTATTAAATTACCAATGTTATAGTCGGGCCTTATAGTGATAACAATTTTGTAATCGGGAAATTTCTTCATTGCCTTAAACAAGATTCTCAGAGATTCTTTTAACCCTCTCAAAGAAACATGGTAATTCGGGAAAATAGTTCCTCTTTGAGTTAATTGAGGAGTATAAACAAAATATTTTTGGGACGAGACGTTTTTTTGAGGATAATCATCAAAACGAGGAGAACCGACAATAACAATCCTTGCTTTATCAGCTCCCTGTCTAATCATCCATTCTTTACTTTCCTCTCCCCAAGCTAAAAAATATTCTGAAGTCAATGGTATGAACCCAATTTTATGTCCAGTAATTCCATGCTGAAGAACTGCGGAGGGAATCTTCATTTGAGAAGAAATCTTTGCAACAAGCTTTTCAAAATAGTTTACATCACTCATTAGCAAGACAAATTTAATATTTCTTCTTGACAAAGTCTTCTTCAACCTAGAAATAGTATAAGTAGATTCCGAATAGTTCTTCTCTAAGATGGCTTTTCTAGAAAGAAGAAGGTCTTTTAGGTTGAAGCCGTTAAACGAGATGGAAAAATCTTCTTTATTAAAAGAAATATTCTTAAAATATTTATTATTAATATTTGACGTGAAGACCGGAACAAATGATCTGTTTACTGAGAAAGATCTTCCAGCATGTTCTTTTAAACTTACAAAACTTAATTCTGGAGAGATGGAAATTATTTCTTTAAACATATTTTTTGTTCCCACCAAAAAAACAGCAGGCTTATCTCGCGTAAGACACAAATTCGCAAGTACATTCTGCAAATTTAATGCATAAGGAAAGAATTTCTCCCTTATAGACTGATTCTTTGAAGTAGTTGAGCAACAGTGTTCAATAACCGTTCCTTTCCAGAAAGATTGAATAATTTCCCTATGCAAAGTTTCATACTTTGAAATTAAGATACTCTCTCCTTTTTTTTCAATGTCAAAAACAACTATGGTAGAGGGTTTTTCAGATTTGATTATTTTCTCAAATAGGTTAATTCTAGATAAGATATAAGAAAAGAAATAACTAAAGTCAAATAAGAACAATTCAGAAAGTTCTATTCCCTCGTAAGAATACTTCAATCCGATTAGAAATTTCTTTGCTAATTCTATAGAGTTTTTATCTAGGTTCAAGTAAAGATCTCTACTTTCAAAATCCGAAGAAGATGAATAAGAAATGTTTTCTTTGTCTAGAATGTCTTCTGCTTCCAAATCACAGGCGATTATTTTGTGGTCACCAAGAGTTGAACGAATCTTTAGATAGTTCAGAGTGTGATTGCTTGTTTCCAATAAGACGATTTTCCCTACCATAAAATCTGGAAAGAAATAGTATTTAAAAGATAATAGATGTTTTAATATAGATTCTGTTAAATATTATCTTTCCTATTAGTGGCATCGGAAATAAGAGTTCGAATGTAAATAATGTCTTCCTTAGAGAAACCTTTTATTACAAACAGTGTTAAGAAATAAATTATTGTGCCTATGAGTATTTCAATTCCGACCAAAATAAAGTTAGCCCGACCATAAATCAATCTATTAAAGAAAAACAAAAATGTCGCCATAATTAAAGAGGCTAATAACGGCTTAAGGTAAATACTTTTATCTAAAGAAATTCCAAATTCTTTTCTAGATGTAAGAAACAGTAAAATTAAGATCGAACCTCTACTTATAATTGTTGCTGCGCCTGCGCCTGCAGCAGCATAAATGAATCCATGAGGAATAAGGAGAAGAATAAATAAGAAGTTAAGAAAAATATTTAGGATACTACTTGCAAAAATTATCTTAGCAGTTTTGTCAGACTTACCTTTAGAATTAAGCAAGACTTTGAATAATTCTCCCGTGGGCAAGAGAAAGATCATCAAACACAGACTATAAAATATTATCGATGAAGGAAGATAAGAATAACCAAAAAGAATCCTTATAAAATAATTTGCAGTAAATGCCGAACCAATAGTCAATGGGATAGATATGATTAACATGTATTTGAGAGTAAGAGAGATAATTGAATTTAAATGAGTTTTGTCATTGATTCTGGCAAACACAGGATAAACGACCACCGTAACCACAAATATTGAAGAGAGAAAGAGTGCAAGAGAAGAAGCTGCCCGATAGAAACCAACCGTTTCAAGATCAACGAATTTACCTAGAATCAAAATATCAGTGTATATCAGAAACAAAACAGAAAGTGATCCGATTGACAAGAATTTTAGATAAGAGTATAATTCGATTTTATTAATTTTAGATGTTTTGGATTTAAAGAATTGAGGATATCTCTTAAGCAAAGAAAATATGGAAAAAATCGTTCCGGCTATAGAAGCAAAGATTGCTATCATTATTGGTCCTGCAGAAAGATATTTTGAAGGCGTCAAGAAAAGCAGTGAAATTAAGATTAGCCGAGATAATTGGAAAACGGCTTCTTTGATTGCATAAGCTCTAAGATCTTTAAATGCGTTAAATAAGTTGGAGATCTCCTGCATCAGTGAATAAAAGAAAATATACAATCCTGCAACCATTATCGGAAAAGTCAGTTCAGGTTTACCATAAAAGACTGCGATAAGTTTTGATGAAGCAATTAAGACAATCGCTAAGAACATCAGAACAGTAATTTTTACTCTCAGTATAAAATAAAAATAAGACTTTGCCTTAGATGAATTTTTGTAGTTAAGAGAAACATATCTTAGAACTGCCTCACTTAACCCAAGGTCGCCAACAGTCATTAAAATCAATGCAAATGAAAGAGCAATAGTGTAACTTCCCAGCAATTCCGGACTTAAGATTCTTGCAACTAAAATTGTGAAGATTGCTCCCCCAACATAGCTAATAAGAGTGTTTGATAGACGATAAAAATTGTTTCTAATAAATTCTGGGCCAATTCTATTTTTGCTCATCTTTGTCAATTACCTTCCAATATCTAAATTCATAGAAAACTCTAGCTAAAAAGATTACGGGTAAGGTAATTCCGTAAAATATGAGAAGATATTGGGTAGAATTAGTGAGTGAGAATAATAGTAAAATATTCATTATTCCTGGGAAATCAAAGATTACATTCAAGAAACGATTTATTGTAATCAACTTGGCTCCACTATTTGAACTTGCTTTCACTTGCTTATCATTCATCTGCAATTCCTCCTTCATTAAATATCTGAATAATCTTGCCGGTTCTCTCACAACAAAAAAGAAAGAGGCAGAAAATCCAAAGATTAAATAATAAAGATTTCCGAAGGTAACGTAATGGCCGAATCCTAAAAATGCGAAAACTAATGGATTAACTATAATATTTGGGACAAAGTCAAGATACTTACCTCTCTTTGTTTTCTTGTTCATTAGACGAGCGACATTTCCATCTACATGATCAAAGAGATAATGTATTTGCAAAATTAACGCACCAAGAATAATATTGAAATAACCTCCCATTGCGAAGAAAGGTAAGGAGGCCAGACCGATTAAGATCATGATTAAACATATTGTGTTCGGATGCATATTCAGAAAGGGTTTTGTGATCCACAGAGAAATTGGTCTAGCAACATGATTTGAATACCAAGCATTTTGCGATAAAGCTTTTTTTTCTTTATCGTTTGCCTTGACAATCTTTTCTTTGAGATTCATTAAATAGTCCAACAAAATAGGTTTTTAAGATTTTAGGAGATCTTGACACATTTAACTCTACAAATTACTCAGAATTGATTTTAGTCTTTCTTTTGTTAAAATCCGAGGATTATTTGTAACTCTTTCTGGTTTGAAGCCATTGTCAATAATTATCTGTATCCCATCTTCGTCGATATTCAGGTCTGAAAGAGAAGTCTTTAGTCCAATTTCTTCCATAATGGATTTAATCTTTTTTGAAGCAGCTAGTTCATTCTCGGCGCAGATAATTGAAGAAATTTCCTTAATTACATTTCTAACATAATCGGGACCGCGAGGATCATTGCAATCTTCTGAAGTGACCTTGGAATTGAACAACAACATTTCTCCCAGAGTTAAACCCACTGCATGACCGTGTGGAATCCCAAAATAAGATGTAATCGGATATGCCACGGAATGACAAGCAGTAGTCTTTGTTATATTAATTGCTTTTCCTGCAAGATTTGCAGCAATCATTACATCACTTCTTGTTTCAATATCAGGTGAGTTAACATTCTTTACTATTGAAGATGTTAAGATCTCTAAAGCTTTTTTCGCGAGTTGTTTGGATTCCTCTGTCGAATAAATTGACCAGTAAGATTCAACAGCTTGAGAAAAAGCATCCATTGAACTTGTAGCAGTTACGTCCTTGGGTAGAGAGTAAGTCAATGTTGGATCTAAGATAAAGTATTTTGGAAGAGTTAGTTTGGAATCACCAGCAGAAACTTTGTTTTTTCCTTCATAATAGACAATAAACCATGTCGACTCACTTCCGCTTCCAGCAGTTGTAGGAACAGCGACGAGGCTAACATCATTTTTAGTTTTGTTAAAATAAAATAATTTAATTGCCTTTGCCACATCAATTGAACTCCCACCTCCAACCCCTATGATTAAGTCTGGAGAGAAAGATTCAGCTTTCTCAAATCCTTTGTTTATTTCCTCAATTTTTGGATCGGGACTGAACTCGCTAAAATATTCTGCAGAAGGAATTAATCCCTTCAAAACTTCTTTCGCTTTTGATGAAGAAAAGGACTTCTTCCCGCAAACAATGAATATTCTTTTTGCATTCTCTTTAGAAATTATTTCTGAGATTTTCTCTAAAGAATTCTCTCCTAAGTATTCTATTTGATTATTCATCTTGCAAGAATTTCATAAAAGAATTTTTGTTTTGATGAGTTGTTGTTGTTGGTCTTCCAAGATCGTTTCTCGAGGATTTATTTAATTTGATCTCTAATAAAGAAGGGCCGATTGATTTTTTTAGTAAAAAAACCTTTTCTTCAAGTTCTTCTCTAGATCTTGCAGTCCAGGCACTTTTATATCCACAAGAAAGAGCAATTTTTGGAATATCAATTAAACTTGCAGCAGTTGGTTGCCCTCCGACAGACTCATGGGATTCGTTATTAAATACCACGTGTTTAAAATTCTTCGGCGAAGCTTGACCGATTATCGCTAATGAACCCATGTGCATAATTAAGGCACCATCTCCATCAAAACAGTAAGTAGATCTATTAGGTTTAGCTAAAGAAATTCCGAGAGCAATTTGAGAGGAATGGCCCATTGAACCAACAGTCAAAAAATCATTTTGATGTCTTTGGTTTGATCCCTCTCTAGATTCAAATAGTTCCCTAGATAATTTTCCAGTTGTTGACACTACTATATCTCCCTCGTCAAGAGAATTTGTTAAGAATAGTAAGGCATCTTCTCTGGAAAGAGGATATTCTGAGGACCTAGGTTCAAAAGGATATTTTCCAAAAGTATCTTTTCTTACAACTAATGCATAAGGAGAAGTGGTTTCTTTCATTGATAAAACTGCATTTTCTAGAACGCTTTTTGCCGATTCAATCTCGTCAGGCAACACCTCATAAGGAATTTCTAAAGTTCTTAGTAAATCCAAGGTTATTCTTCCTTGCTTAACATGCTGAGGTTCATCATGGACACCTGGTTCTCCCCTCCAGCCAATTAAAAGCAAAATAGGAATACTATAAACCTCTTTATCTGCAAGAGAAGTCAAAGGATTAACTGCATTACCTTCTCCAGAATTTTGCATATAGACTAGAGGAATCCTTCCTGTCGCTAAATGATATCCCGACGCCAAAGCAATTGCACCTCCCTCATTTGCCGCAATTAAATGATTCGAAGGAGAAACATTTTTCATTAAATAAGAATTAAAATCTTTCAACAAAGAATCCGGCACACCAGTGAAGAAATCTACACCATTTAATTTTAGAGAGTCATAAAATTCTCCACAGTCTATCATTCTCTTCACTAGAGCAAAGAGTTTATAAAAATTATGATGAACGGTTTACGAAGATAAAATAAGGACAAGTGTCGCGAGGCATTCTTTTTACAATTTTTAAGAATTTTAGGGAAGTGTTTTTCTCAATTAACCGAATATGATTTTTTGCTAAAGAATAGTAAACATAAAACTCTCCAATATCACCTTTTTCATACTTGTATCTTTTGAAAATAGTTTTCTTGAAGAAATTCCTTAACCAAAAACGTGGCTTGAGAAAGTTGTAAATGTGGAGGTTAAAGATAATTATTCCATCTTTTTTTGAAACTCGGCTAATCTCCTTCAGTGCATTTATTCTTTCTTTAGTGGGTTGAATAAAGTCTAAAGCATTAAAGTAAATTGAATCGAAGGAATTGTTTTTAAAATTTAGTTGAGAGGCTGTACCAAAAAAGAAATTTATGTGAGGGTATCTTTTTTTAGACAATTCAACCATTTCTTTGACAATCTCGATACCAATTACTTCAAATCCTTGCTCATGAAAATAGTGCGTTAGTCTTCCTCTTCCACTCCCAAGATCAAGAACTTTCCCCCTAAAATATTTTAAGAAAATTTCCTTTTCTAGCGGCGAAACTGTTTGATGATCATAATATTCAAGAGCTTTTTTACCACTCCATGTCTCTAAATTATTTTTGGATTCCATTAGTCTTAGAAGTCAAACTCAGAAAATCTTTTATTGGCATACAATATGATTCAGAAGCTTCCTTAGAGCGTTCGTTTTCCAGAATAGATCTTGCAGCATTAATCATTGAAGGATAGGCGCTTCTCAAGAGATGATTTGCATAAATGACAATTTTGCATCCCAACTCTGAAAGCTGATCTTCTGTAAAATGATCATAAGTTGTTGGAACTAGAACTAAAGGAACTTTATCTTCAAACTTTTCATACTCCTTGCAAAAAGAAATTATCTCTGCACCATCTTCTTTTTTGCTATGAATCATAATTGCATCTGCACCTGCATCAATATATGCCTTTGCCCTAATCAGTGCATCGAATACACTCTTCCCAAGAATTAAACTTTCAATTCTTGCGACAATCATAAACCCATTATTTACCAACGCTCTTTTTCCTCTACGAATTTTGTCACAAAAAATATCTAAATCCTCCTGCTCTTGAAATACATCTGTTCCATAAAGGGAATTTCTTTTCATTCCTTTTTTATCTTCGATTATAATCGCTGAAACCCCTAGTCTTTCAAGAGATCGAACCATCAGCTCAAAATGCTCCGCTTGTCCCCCTGAATCTCCGTCGAGGATTATGGGCTTTGTTGTAACTTCTAGGATCTCATTAAGAGTTGTTGAGGTTGAAGTAAAATCTACAAATCCCGTATCTGGACGCCCTCTTGAGACCGAATTTGTTAAACTACTTATCCAAATTGCATCAAATTCTTTTTTCATGATTCCATCACTTAAGGAAATGTTTTCAACAATTAAACTGGAAAGGCCGTTATGAGCTTCAAGAACTCTTACAATCTTTTTTGATTCCATCAACCTTTTCAGCCGTTTCATCCTTAAATCTGGAGTCGTTCCAACTTCTTTTAAAATTGAATTAATTTTAGTAGAAGAAATTCCTTCAGTGTATCCTGGTTCAACAAGCTGCCCACCCCATTCATTTAAGACTTCGATAACTTTTTCGCGAGTTCTTTTTTGAACTCCTTCCTTCCAGTCATCTCCATGAACTACAAAATCAGGTTTTATTTTCCTTAAGTTATCAGTGTAATCTAAAGTGGATTGTGGTACTACCTCTGAAACACCCTTAACATTTTCAACAACAATTTTTCTTTGTTCATAGTTTAGAAAAGGCAATCTTTTGTAACTTGCAATTGCTTCATCAGTTAACAATCCGACAATCACTTCGCCTAGCTTTCTAGCTTCATTAATAATATTGAGGTGACCAGGGTGTAACAAATCAGCACTCATCCCTACATATACCTTTTTTTTACCGAAGGATCTATCTTCTTCCATGAAAAAAATATATCTAAATTCTTTATAAAGATATATTTAATTTTGTGCTATTCTAAATTTTAGAAAATCATTTATTAATGACAACTTATCAACTCTATCATGAATAAACTCAACTTGGTGGATTGAGTCAAGAAGTAAGTGAAAAGTAAAACCAGTAATTACAAAAATTAACATTGGAAAGAAGATTGAAAGAAGGGTCAAGAAGATTAAAACCTCTATTCCATGAAAAATAAATAGGTAAGAAGGAAGTTTGTTTCTTTGCTCTCTTGAAAGTTTCATGAAAGGTTTATCATTTTTTAGATACCAATTGTAAGCTTTTCTGGGACTTAAATCTTTTTCTTTGTAAACGTAAACAAGGTAATGGTCAAAGTCAATCAATACTGTAGAAACAACAATTATCAAAAACCCCGCTAAGCCAACTTGAGGGACGGCTAAAAATATTCCAAGGGCAAATAACCCTCCTAACAAAAGATGCTGCAAAGGATACATTTTATTCTTCTAGTTTTCTTATAATATCTGTAAATGCCGGTCGAGTAATTAGAACTCCGGCAGTAATACCAATCAAAGTGGTTATTGCGAATCCTTTGAAAAGTCCTGCTCCGGCCCAGATTAACGGAAGCAATGAAACTAACACTGTGAAATATGCACCAATAATTATTCCGAATGCCCTCTTCATTTTCTGTTTAACGCTTAAATTAGAAGAGTGTTTCGATTCATCGAGGATAATTATTTGATGGTCAATACCAGTACCAATAGTCACAAGAATACCTGCAATACTTGGTAAATCTAAATTCCAGTCAATAAATGCAGCAATACCTAAAATAATTATAACTTCAGATAAACTAGTTAGAAGAATTGCCAAGGATGCTTTGAATTTTTTGTATCTAAAGAAAACGATTATTGAAACTGCAACAATAGAAACTGCTCCGGCAATTAAAATTATTCTTATAAATTCGTCGCCAAGATTTGGAGAGATAGTGTCTAGTTTGATTATTTCTAATTTGTAAGGCAAGCTTCCAGTTAACAAAATTGTCTGAAGCTCTTTCATTTCTTTTTCAGCGTTAGTAAATGCAGCATCCGAACTTTCTCCTACACCTGAGCCAGAAATTTGAATTTGAGTTGCAACCATCCCCTTTAGACCTTCGCTAATTAACAAACTATCCACTAACCTATCATCAAGATACAAATCTAATTTTTCGGATAGATAATTTCCTTGAGAAGTATAATTGACAGTTAAATCTCTTGTAATATCCGCATGTTTTTGCGCTGCGTTTTCGCTTAGATAAACGGTAAAGGCAAAATTACAATAATAATTTCCTACATCGACTTGTTGACAACTTTGAATTCCTGCACAAGTTGCGTCATTTCTACAAACAGATGCTATATCTCTCTCTCCGCCAATAAACACTGTTTCATTTCCAACTTTAGCTTCAAATTTACCTTGCTGAGAAACTAATTTTTCAATATCTTCTGGAGTTGCTCCTGCGATTTCAATTAAAACAAAATTATTTCCAGATAAATCTGAAACTGGAACAATTTTAACGTCAGATATTCCATATACATTTAATCTGTTGTTTAAAACTCCTACTAAATCATTTACTTCAGAAGAGGTCAGATCGTGATCTTGAGCTTTGATTAATGCTCTTGCACCTCCAGAAAGATCTAAACCTGTTTTAATGTTTGTTTTTGGAATATTTGAAACTGTGATTTCAGGAGCACCATGAGTAAAAATAATTATCTCGCCATCGTTAGTATTGAGAATAGTTTTCTGGGATTGATTTGAACCAATTTTGAAAGAAACCGCCTCTGCATAATCCATAACAGTTTCAATCGATTTTCCGTCAACAGAAGTAATAATCTGTCCTTGCCTTAATCCAGCTTCGAATGAAGAAGAATTAGATTCGACGCTTGTAATTAAAACGCCTTCTTGCATGAATTTAGGAGGTAATCCAAATATCATTATCAAAGACGCCACTATGAAGAGTATCAACATCCAAATTTTCCAGGTTAGTTTAGCCATTTTATTTTTTTAATAAATACCATTTAAGTATTGAAACGTTGGTTATCCAAGTGTTAATCATATCAAAAAACAATCCTATAGATAAAACTGCAAAAATTTGACCGAGTACGGCAGATGCAGAATTAACAATTAAGAAGGACAAAAATACGACGGCAAATGCAGTAAGTGTCATTGTCATACCTGTCTTAAAAGAGTCGTAAACTTTGTGATTAATTGTTCCTTCTGTTCTTTTGAGAACCCGGTTAGTTAATAAAATATCTGTGTCAACAGAATAACCAATTAACATTAAAAATGCAATAATTCCTGCACTTGAAATTTTCATTCCTAAGAAATTGACAACGGCTAGAGTCATAATCATGTCTGCAAGTGCCGCCAAGACTACTGCTGCAGAAGGAATAGGACTTCTGAATAATAAAAATATAACGATCGCCATAAATACAAAAGATAATGCAATCGCAAAAAGAAGTTGCTTGTAAAAACTTTCGCTCAGAGCTGAACCAGTAAATTCAAATGAGGAATTTTGCTCACTTAGATCATAACCCAGGTAATCTTCAAGAACTTGTCTTGTTAATACTTGATCTGAAGTAGTTTCTATAATTACTGCCTTTCGCTCATTTGAGATAACGTCGTAAATTTCTCTCACGTTCAAGTCTGCAAGCTGCGAAGATAAATCGATCTCAATTTGCTGAGGATCAATATTCTCTGTTAAAGTTACAGTTGTACCTCCAGTTAGAGAGATGTCTTTGTTGATGATGTCCCCATTTTGAGAATAAAATATCCCGATATAAACTAAAGACAACAATAAAATTATTCCTGGAATTAACAATAATGTTTTGTAATGCTTGTCGTGAAATTCTTCTAGTTTTAATTTTTTTTGTTCGTTCATTTTGTTTTCAATGCGCGAGCCGGTGCTCTCAAGCCCGCTCGGATTTTTATTTTTGCCTTCGGATTAAGTTCTCGCGAACTTGTTCGTCGAACCCTCGGGTTCTCATCCTTTGCGATGCGCGAGCCGGGATTCGAACCCGGGTCATCTGGTTGGAAGCCAGAGATTCTGCCGCTGAACTACCCACGCATAGAAAAACAGATGAATAAAGGATTTTAAATGTTATTATTTATTGAGATTGATTACGCCCGAGACAGGATTTGGGCCTCACGTTCGCTCGACCTGCAAAAACATTTCTTTGAAAGTTTTCACAAACCTAAAGGTTCAAATCAAATTCATTACGCCCGAGACAGGATTTGAACCTGCGACCCTCACATTAGGAGTGTGATGCTCTAATCCAAGCTGAGCTACCCGGGCATAATTTTAAAATAACTGCATAATTTAAAAAACTATCAAGCGGGAATGCCGGAGTGGTCAAACGGGCGAGATTAAGGCTCTCGTAGCTTAGTGCTTGCGAAGGTTCGAATCCTTTTTCCCGCATTAAATTCACCAGAAAAATTTGTAAACAAATTTCTCAAAATCCTTGATAGAAAAATTTGTAAACAAATTTCTCAAAATCCTTGATAGAAAAATTTGTAAACAAATTTCTCAAAGGTTCGAATCCTTTTTCCCGCATTAGTAACATTTAAATATGCTTAATTAATTGAAATTTTGAAGACGGCCATAGTAGGTTGGAAACACCTGTTCCCATTCCGAACACAGAAGTTAAGCTTCCTACGTTGGTGACGGTACTCTCCCACAAGAGGGGAACTCATCAAGCTGTCTTTCATTAATTTTTTATAAGACAAATTATTTAATTTTAAATGAAAGACAAGATTTCTAAGACAGAAGCAAAAGCAATTGTTGAAAAGTTTTTCTCAAATATTGAGAATAAAAATTCTTTAGAGGTTAAAAAAATAAAAAAACTTGCTATGAGAAATAATGTTGCACTTAAAGAAAAAAGAAAATTATTCTGCAAATATTGTTTAACTCCTTACATCAAGCCACAAATAAGAATCAAAAACGATAAAAAAATAGTTAAGTGTGTCAAATGCGGAAAAATTTCTAGAATTAAGATTTCTTAAATCTTCCAACAAGTTCGATCAGATCTGTTTGACCTAAGAAGATAGATCTGCAGCAATATCTTTCTAGTCCGAGTTCATCCAAAACTTTTTTAGAGTTCTCACCATCTTCAACTCTTCGCTTGTATTCTTCCCATAAGTGACCTATTGGTTTACCACATGAAAAACATCTAACTGGAATTATCATAATATTATTCCTTCAAAGTGGTTTTTAAATTTTTGCTTAAGGTAGTTTTAAATAGTTTAGGGGGTTTTAGAGACAATGGAAAAAATAATCGAACTTCAGAATGTGGCAAAATATTATAGAATGGGGGATAACATTGTAAAGGCGCTAGATCATATTGATATTACAATAGAAAAAGGAGATTTTGTTGCAATAATGGGACCGTCCGGTTCCGGTAAAAGTACAAGTATGAATTTAATTGGAAGCTTAGATTATGCGACAGAAGGAAGAATATTCTTAGATAGAGAAAACATAGAAAATCTTGATGAGTCCGAACTTGCACAAGTAAGAGGGAAAAAAATCGGGTTCATTTTTCAACAATTCAACTTAATTCCAAATTTAACTGCAAAAGAAAATGTAATGCTGCCAATGCTGTTTCAAGGGATGACTCGGGCTGAAAGAGATAAGAAAGCAGAGCAGCTTTTAAAAATGGTTGAACTTGGAGATAGAATGGATCACTATCCTAATCAACTATCTGGTGGACAGCAGCAAAGAGTAGCTATCGCCCGATCACTAGCAAATGACCCGGAAGTAATCTTGGCCGACGAGCCAACAGGAAATTTAGACACAAAAACAGGAGAGATGGTAATGGAGTTTCTTCAAGATCTAAATAAAAAAGGAAGGACAATAATTATGGTTACACATGATCCAGACCTTGCAAGAGAACATGTTAAAACTATTTATTCGATAAAAGATGGAAAAGTAGAATACGTTGAAAAGAAAACTGGAAAAAGTTGGAAAAGAGTTTCTGGAAAGAAGTAGTGAAAACCACGACGATAAAATCGTAAGATTTATAATAAGTCCTTAGGAGTAAATAATATGGAGAGAAATAAAAAAATAATTATATCGGGAATAATTTTGTTTTTATATTTGTTAGGAGCGTTACATCTTGCATCCGCATTAATTGTTGATAGTGATTTTGCAACAATTTATCCTGGTGAAGAAGAAACAATCGACTTGGAGGTTGAGAATAACCTTAACTATGATTTGAAAGATGTTTCAGTTTCATTGATTCTTTCAGACGTTCCATTTACATCTGTAGGAAGTTCAACAGAAATAATTGATGATATTGATGAAGATGATGATGAAAGCGCTTCATTCAGATTAAGGGCATCATCAGATGCGGCACCGGGAGATTATAGCATTCCTTATGAAATAAGATATGAAAATGAAGACGATAATGAAACTATTCAAAGAGGAACATTTGGGATAAGAATTTCTGCAAGAACAGATTTAGATTTCCTAGTTGAAGCTGAAAACAATATTATAGGACAGCAAGGCCAAATTACTTTGGAAATAATCAATAAAGGATTAGGAGAAATAAAAGCAGTTTCAGTAGAAATACAGCCTCAAGGATTTAGACCAATTTCTAAAGAAAAAGTTTTCCTTGGAAATATTGATGCTGAAGATTCTGACACTGTGAATTTTGATGTTTTGTTCACCTCTGCAAATCCAACAGTAACTGCGATCATAAAATACAAAGATTTTGATAATAATGATCAAACTGAGACAGTGAATTTACAAACAAGAGCATATACTTCAGAAGAGGCGGCAGATTTAGGTTTGACTCAAAGGAGCAATTTCGTGTTCTGGATAGTGATTGTTGTTCTGTTAGTAATTGTTTGGATAATCTGGAGAGTTATCAGAAAGAGAAGAAAGAACAATTCTAAAGAAATATAAAATCAAAAAATTTGTAATTATATGTTTGGAGAATATTTTAGTCTATCTTGGAAAAGTTTGAAGCATAGAGGGTTACGATCATGGTTAACTATGCTCGGAATATTTATAGGGATTGCTGCGGTAGTTGCTTTAATTTCTCTAGGAAATGGCTTGGAAACGGCAATTACGGGGCAATTTGGTGCACTCTCTGTTGACGTATTAACTATTCAAAATAAAGGTGCTGGATTTGGTCCTCCTGGAAGCACAGTTGCAGAAAAATTAAATGACAATGATATTGAATTGCTAGAGTCGGTAAATGGCGTTGAAGTTGTTGTTCCTCGACTTGTAAGAGTTGGAAAAGTAGAGTATAATAAGATTTCTTCTTTTGACTATACTGCAGACATCCCGGATGAAGAAGATCAGCTGGATTTTGTGTATGATTCATTTGGTTTGGAAACTAAAGAAGGGAGACTGTTAACTACAATGGATAGTGGAAAGATTTTGCTTGGCTCCGATATTGCAAAGTCTCAGAAATATGACAAAGACCTAAGGGTTGGATCTGATTTAGTTATTGAGGGAAAAAGCTTTGAGGTTGTTGGAATTCTTGAAGCAACCGCAACATTTCAAGTCAATAACGCAATTTTGATTCCACGTAAAGACATGCAAGAAATTTTTGATGCAGAAGACGAATGGGATGTCATTGCTCTAAGAGTTAGCGACAAAGATAATATCGAAGAGGTCGCAGAAGAGATTGAAGACACCCTCAGAGATGACAGAAATGAAGATATTGGAGAAGAAAGTTTTGAAGTTCAAACACCGGCGCAGGCACTTGACTCGGTTAATACTATTTTGAATGTAATAAACATTATTGTTATCGGAATTGCAGCGATCTCATTATTTGTTGGCGGAGTAGGGATTACCAATACCATGTACACATCTGTTTTGGAAAGAAAAAAGGAGATTGGAATCATGAAGGCAATTGGAGCAAAAAACTCTGACGTGCTTTTAATATTTTTAATTGAAGCAGGTCTGCTTGGATTAGCGGGCGGAATTATCGGTGCAATAATTGGTTTAGGATTAGCATTTGGTGCAGCAGGTGCTACTAACGGATTCTTTGGAACAAATCTAATTGAAGTCGGAGTCTCTTACCCCTTATTATCTGCGGCAATATTATTTTCATTTTTTGTTGGAATCATCTCTGGAACGTTCCCAGCCCTAAGAGCAAGTAAACTAAATGTCGTCGATGCAATAAGGAACTAGAATGACAAAATTAGAGAGATTAATTGAATTTGAAAGAGACAACATCCCTTTTTGCAATGGGAAGTCAGATAGAGAAATTTCTGCAGAGATATTTTTAAACTTAGATGATGAAAATAGTCTAAGAGAAGAATACCTCAAAAAATATTATCACCCCCTAAGACAAATATTAACAGATTCTTTATTAACAATGGCTCTAATTGCAGGACCCATGATTTATTTATCATTGTCACAAAATCCCAACAAGTTTGAAGGTGTTGTTAGCGGAGCAATTGGGGTTGGTGGAATTCTTTATTTAACATCTCTAAAGTATAAATTGGAAAATATGAATGAACAAAGAGAAATTATATCTCAAAAAAAGAATGAAGAATTAACAGGAGTGACTCAAATATG
This sequence comes from Candidatus Woesearchaeota archaeon, assembly GCA_964518155.1. Taxonomy (GTDB): domain Archaea; phylum Nanobdellota; class Nanobdellia; order Pacearchaeales; family GW2011-AR1; genus JAUSKC01. The sequence continues at coordinate 12,460 of CAZFDH010000002.1, read as the reverse complement.
TTAGAAGATTTTTTCAAGATGTCTGTGAAGAATTTAAGACATAGAGGGTTGAGAACGTGGCTAACAATGATTGGAATTTTTGTTTCAATAGCAACGATATTTACATTGATTAGTATTTCAATTGGATTGCAAGGGGCGGTTGAAGAACAATTCCAAATTTTAGGAACAGACAAATTTTTCATACAACCAGAAACATTAAACCTGGGGTCGACGGAAAATGTAATTTTAACTGAAAGTGATATGGAAACTGTCGGTAAAATTAGAGGAGTTAAAGATTATTCTTACTTTACAATCGGTAGTGCGGCAATAGAATATGAAGATGAAATCAAGTATTTGTCCGTCTATGGAATGGATACAGAACACTTAGATGTTTATACCGAACTAGGCGCATTTGATTTCACCCAAGGCAAATTCTTAGAAAATGGAGATGGGAAAGAAATTATCTTAGGTAATAATTTTGAGCAAGGAAAAATATTTAGTGAGCCAGTTAATCTTCGAGATGATTTGGAAATAAACGGGGTCAAATTTGAAGTTAAAGGAGTTATGGAAGAAATTGGAAATCCTCAGGACGATGCTAATATTATTATGCCTCTGGACGAATTCAGAGAATTATTTGATATCCCTGAAAGAGTTGATTATGTTATGGTCCAAGTTCAAGAAGGTGAAGATGTTTTAGAAGTTGCTCAACGAACTGAAGAAAGATTAAGAAAATCAAAAGGGCAAACAGAAAAGACACAAGATTTTATCGTATCAACTCCAGAAGAATTGCTTGATAGTTTTAATACGGTGTTAAACATAATCACTGCATTCCTTGCAGGAATTGCTGCAATTTCATTAGTCGTTGGAGGAATAGGAATTGCAAATACAATGTATACCTCAGTAATCGAGAGAACGAAAGAGATTGGAATCATGAAGGCAATTGGAGCAAAAAACTCTGACGTGCTTTTAATATTTTTAATTGAAGCAGGTCTGCTTGGATTAGTTGGAGGAATTATTGGAGTTATGCTAGGGGCAGGATTAAGTTACACCATTGCATTTATTGCGTCGCAAGCACTCGGAACAAATTTATTTCAAGCAGCATTTCCGCTTTGGCTGATCGTAAGCTGCTTATCTTTTGGGTTTTTAATTGGAGCTATCTCTGGATTGTTACCTGCATGGCAAGCATCAAGAACTAATGTAGTTGATGCGTTAAGATATGAATAACATATAAAAATTTAAAAAGATAATTTTATTCAACAGTAAGTTAAAAGAGGTTAAAATGACAAAAAAGTGTGTTTATTGCCTTGGAGAAATTCTTGATGGAAGAGCGCTGGATGTTTGTGACCGATGCGGTGTAGGTGTTTGGGGACACAAAATGTTTAATGCGATCTTGCAAAATATGGATGATGCCCGAGAGAGAGGAGATTTAAAATTCAACGAAACTACGCCCGGCAAAATCTAATAAGAGATAGGTTTTTAAATAGAATATTTCTGAGTAAATTATGGTAAAAGGAAAGAGTATTAGACAAAGGGGAAAGCTTCAACTTAGTAGATACTTTCAAGATTTAAATGATGGAGATAGTGTTGCAGTTGTAGCTGAGATCTCAATGGATCCGAAATTTCCGCAAAGATTGCAAGGAAGAACTGGGAAAGTGTCAGGTAGAAGAGGAGAGTCGTATGTGGTTAAGATAAAGGATCAAACAAAAGAAAAAGAATTTATAATTCATCCAATACATTTAAAAAAAATCGAACAGAATATTAAAAAATGATAACACATAGCGAACCAATAAGCATGTCAGAATCTTTGAAGTTTGTAGCTAAAGATTCAGACTTAGAGGTTTTTGCAAAGAAATTTGTAAGTCTTGATCACAAGGAAGCAGAAAAAATGAAACGTGCTCTTGAAGAGTTGAATTTAATAAAACTTAAGAAAGCTTACATTGCGAAAGTAATTGATCTGATGCCGGAAAATGTTGAAGACTTAAACAAAATCTTTATTGATGTTAGTTTAGACGAAGATGAAAACAAAAAAATACTTGATGTTATTAAACAATTCAAATAATGAACATGGAAAAGACAAAAGAAGAATATGCAATAATATTAGAATACCTACCCAACGGTTATCCTCTAGAGAAGAAAACGATGCCACTAGCTCAAGCTATTGGAGAAAATAATCTTTCACTTTTAGAATTAGTTCCTCGAAGAGGAGAAACTTTGGAAATTGGAGAGAGAGTTTATATTGGAGAAGGTAAGCGAGACAAAGTTTACTATATCCTTGGTAGGCTTCATAGAGAAAAATTAACAGAACAAGCAAAAACTCAATTACAAACTTTTGTTGAGAAAGTTGTTAAGGAAAGAGAACAAGAATTTGTTGAATTCTTTAACAAAGCAGAAGCGATAAACAAAAGAATACATCAAATTGAGTTGTTGCCAGGTATCGGGAAAAAACATATGCAGGAAATATTAGATAAAAGGAAAGAGAATGGATTTGCCTCATTCGAAGATATGAAACAAAGAATCCAAAATCTTCCAGATCCGGAGAAAGCAGTAGAAAAGAGAATAATTCAAGAGTTAACAAATATGGAGAGATACAATTTATTTGTAAGATAAAATGACAGAACTTCATTCAGCACAAATAAAAATTTCGGAGAAATTTTCATAATGGCAGAACAAGAACAAAAAATCAAAAAAATGCCGCCGCAAAAAGAAGCCAGAGAAGATAGACTAGTTAGAATTTTATCAAAAGATATAGAAGGTAAGATGACTGTTTATTCCGGACTTACAAAGATAAAGGGTGTCTCGTGGGGACTTTCAAATGCAACCTGCAAGATCTTAGGGATTGATAAAAGAAAAAAAATTGGTGCATTAAGTGAAGAGGAAATCTCAAAAATAACTATGTTTCTAAAAGATCCTCAAGTTCCAAAATACTTAGTTAACAGAAGATATGATTTCGAAAGTGGGGAAGACCGACATTTAATTGGAAGTGATTTAGAGTTGAGACAAGAATTTGATATAAAAAGATTAAAGAAAATAAAAAGCTACAGAGGGTCAAGACATTTGAGCGGACTTCCGTCGAGAGGACAAAGAACTAAGAGCCACTTTAGAAGAAATAAGAGCAAAGGAGTAGGAATTAAAAGTAAAAAGAAAACTGCTGAAAAATGAAGAGAAAACATAAAATTTATTCAAGACCGAAAAGACCGTTTGACAAAGCGAGAATAACTGAAGAAAATAAAATCAAAGAAGAGTATGGACTGAAAAATAAAAAAGAGATTTGGAAAGCTGAAGCAAAAATCAAAGTCATGAGAGAAAGAGCAAAAAGATTAATCTCGGCGAGTGGAGAAGAACAAAAAGCATTTTTTGAAAGACTGAAAAAGGTCGGGTTAAATGTTAACTCAATTGCAGAAGTTTTATCTCTGGATAAAAAAGATTATTTGAAAAGAAGATTACAAACAGTTGTTGTTCAAAAGAAATTAGCTACAACGCCAAAGGCTGCAAGACAAATGATTACTCACAAAAAGGTTTTGATTAATGGAAGAGCAATTGATAGCCCCTCATACATTGTCCCTGTCGAATTTGAAGATAAGATTACTATCAAACCAAAAAAAGAGAAAATTAAAAAAGCTGCCGAGGTGAAAGAAGAATAATGGCAAAAGAACAAAAATTAGAAGAAGTTGAAGAAGTAAGTGAAGAATCAAAATCACATAAAGACAAGAAAAAAAATGAAGCTATTTTGAATATTTATACTTCATTCAATAACACAATAGTTCACGTTACAGATATGTCTGGAAGAACAATTTCCAAAGTTACAGGCGGAATGGTAACTAAGCAAGACAGATTAAAAGCGAATCCGACTGTTGCTATGTTTATTGCAAAAAGAATTACTGAAAATGTTAAGGACTTAAATATCGGATCTTTCTATGTGAGAATAAGGGCAAAAACTAGTAGCACATCTGCTGGACCGGGATCTCATGCAATAATCAAGAGTTTGACAAGAGATGGATTTAAAATTATAAATATCCTGGATACAACAAGAATGCCACGTGGCGGACCAAAGGCAAAGGGAGGTAAGCGTGGAAGAAGAGTTTAAATAGACTCTTTTTTGTAAAATAAAATGGAACTAATAGAAAAAGGAAAAAATCAAGTTACAGTAAAGGCAAAAATTGAAGAAAGCTTGGCAAACGCGATAAGAAGATACGTTAACGAAGTTCCAATTTTAGCAATTGACGAAATTGAAATTTCGAAAAACGGTTCTCCACTTTACGACGAAACAATTGCACATAGAATGGGGTTAATCCCATTAATAACTGAGAAAAAATTCAATGAAAAGACTGATGTGGAGCTAACATTGAAGACAAAAAAAGAAGGATTTGTTAGATCGGGTGAACTAACTGGCAATGCAAAAGTAGTTTATGATAATATTCCGATAACTCTTCTTGGAAAAGGACAAGAATTAGAAATAGTGGCAAACGCAAAAATGGGTAAAGGGAGTGAACATTCAAAACACTCTCCGGGAATAATATTTTATAGAAATGTTTCTGAAATAAAAGTTGACAAAGATGTTGCGGAAGAAGTTAAAAGAGTTTTTCCTAACACAGAGATAAAAATTAAAGGGGATAAAGCAGCAATTAGAGACGATAAAAAGAGTGAAATTGCAGACTTTGTAGAAGGACTTTGTGACAGTAAAGATAAATCTTCTGAAAGAATAGATGAAGAAGAATTGATTGTGACGATAGAATCTTTCGGACAAATTTCTATTGATGAAATGTTTGAAAAATCAATTGACCAACTTAAAGAAGATTTGAAAAAGATCTCTGACAAAGTTAGTAAATAGTTCTTTAGTTAAATTTTAATAGTCTGGCAAAATAGTTGAGATATCTGTTTAATTGTGCGGGTGTGCCGGAAGTCGCCAATATACTTTGGCTCAACCATCACACCGTCGAACAAACTGATGCGGGTGTGCCGGAGTGGTCAAACGGGACAGACTCAAGATCTGTTAGCTTAGTGCTTACCTAGGTTCGAATCCTAGCACCCGCATAAGATTTAAATAGTCTCAAATTAGCAAAATTATACCTGCGAGTTAAACGCGTTAGCGGGAAGAAATTTTCTTCTACGCAAAATCAAAAATGAAAAGCAAAACACAAATTGAAAAGCAACTTGAAAGAAAATCGAGTCCAGTTTTAGTTAGAACAATAATCTCTGCAAAAAAGAAAAACAAATGGGCAGAAGTTGCTGGATTAATCTCTGGGCCAAGAAGATCAAGAAAAGATATTAACTTGAGTGAATTAGATAAAATAACAAAAGAGGGGGAAGTTGTTTTAGTCCCAGGAAAAGTTTTATCTCAAGGAGAAATTAACAAAAAAATAAAAATTATTGCAATAGGATTTTCAGAAAACGCCAAGGAAAAGTTATCAAATGCCAAGTGTGAGTTTTCAACTATTGACGAAGAAATTAAAAAGAATCCTGACGCTAAAGGATTAAGGATATTAAAATGAAAATAATTGACGGAAAAAATGCTGTGCTTGGAAGGCTAGCAACTTATGCTGCAAAAGAAGCTCTTAAGGGAGAAGAGATAGCAATAATTAATGCAGAACAAATAATTATCACTGGGAGTAGAAAAAATATTCAAGAAGATTTCCTTCAAAAAAGAAATAGAGTTGGAAGCGGTCAAAGGGGGCCAAAGCATTCTAAATTGACGGAAAAGTTAGTTAAGAAATCGATAAGTGGGATGTTACCCAATCCTAGAGAAGGAAGAGGAAAAGAAGCGTTAAAAAGAATAAAGTGTTACAGAGGAGTACCAAAAGAATTTGAAAATAAAAAAGCGATGGAAATGTTCAAAAACAAATCAAGTAAATTTATTCAAGTTAAGGAAGTGTCAATATGAAAATAATTCAGTCAGGTAAAAGAAAAACAGCTGTTGCAAGGGCAGTATTAGTCGAAGGAAATGGAAAGATTACGATTAATAAGAAAGACTACAAAACATTAAATCTATTTGATAAACTTCAGATTGAAGAACCGATAAGAATTGCTCAAAGAGTTTTGGGAAGAATAAATTTCGATGCTACAATTACTGTAAAGGGTGGCGGAGAAAAGAGTCAAACAGAGGCGGCTAGGCTTGCGCTTTCAAAAGCAATAGTAGATTTTTCGAAATCAAATGAATTAAGCAAAGCTTATACTGAATATGACAGAAGTATGCTTGTTGCAGATGTAAGAAGAAAAGAAGCTTACAAACCAGGTGATTCTAAAGCTAGAGCAAAGAGGCAAACATCTTATAGATAGATCTTTAAAGGAGCTTTTATTATTCATAACATGGGCGAAAGAACAGAAATTTTGATGAGAATATTTGTAGGAATAGTTAGTGGAATTGTTCTAGGAGTGTGGAAATTATTTGTATTTGTAATCACAGTTATTAATTGGATTTATACACTTTTTGCAGGTAAAAGAATGCAAAGCCTTGCTGAATTAAGTGAGACATGGAATACTCAAAACTATGCTTATATCCGATATATTGTGCTGCAGAGTAATGTAAGACCGTTCCCATTCACAAGTTTGGAAAAAAATATTACCAAATTCGATTCAAAAAAGAAAAAGTAACTAAATTCTTTTTATTCCCAGCCGATCGATTTTGTTCTGCACATGATTAAATAATGTTGAAGATAGTATTGGTTGATGGTTTCCCTCGTGGATTTGGTTGTTGAACCGGACTTTTCCAAGATAGGTAAAGTTAGTTAAGATTTTTTTAAGGCCATTTACAGAGAGCTGGTGTTTTTTTGCAAGTTGAGTTAAACTAATTTCGGAATTAAGAAATTCTTCAAATATTTCTTCAACTTCTTTGGAGTTTTGTGCCGGAATTAATTTTTTGTCATTGTAAATATATCCAAAAGGAGGGCGAGACATGGGCTCTCCAACTTGAGCCTTCGCAATCATCCCGTTAAGTTGACTTTCTCCGCGGTAAGATAACTTACTAAGGTCAGAAATTAGATTATCTAAATTACTGTCTAAATAACTTCTTATTTCGCTTTCTTTTTCTGGAGAGAATCTATCACAAATGTCGAAAATAAATTCTTCTATCACCTGCTTTTGTTTTTCATTCACCATCTTTCATTAACACATCTAAGGGAGATTTTATTTTTTTTAATTCTTCCGTTGATATATGTGTATAGATTTGGGTAGTTGATAAATCTGAGTGTCCGAGCAATTCTTGGATTTTCCTTATATCTACATTGTTTTCAAGAAGATGAGTTGCGAACGAGTGTCTAAGAGTATGGCAGTGAACTTCTTTTTGGATCCCTACTTTTTCAGAAGCACTAGAAACAATTTTTTGAAGGTTTCTAGAGGTTAGCCTTCCTTTTGGACCGGTAAATAGATATTCTTGCTCCTTTGAACGTTGACGCTCAACCTGAAACTTCAAATCTTCGATCAAGAAAGAAGGAATATTAAAAATCCTATCTTTCTTCCCTTTAGCTTGCCTTACATGGCCAGTTTTTTCTTCAAAATTAATATCATTAACTTTCAAATTTGTTAGTTCTGAAACTCTGAACCCACAAGCATAAATTAGCGAAACCATAAGTTTGGACTTTCTGTTATCTAAACCTTCCAATATTCTTTTGACCTCTTCTTTAGTCAAAACTGTCGGAAGTTTTTTCTCCCGTTTTGGACGCTTTATTCCAAAGGTTGGATCTTTTTTTAGAATGTTATGATACGAGTATTTTATTGCAGAAAGAAAAAGAATAATAGAAGTTGACGCTTTATCTGACAGCTTCTCCGCCATAAACATCTTGATGTCATTTTCATCTATTTCTAAAGGAGGTTTGTTTGAAAAGTCTATTAACTCTCGATTACAATTAAGATAATTCCTAATAGTGTAAGGCGAATTTTTTGAAATTTTGAGTTCAACTTCGAGTTTTTTAAGAAATTCTTCTTTATTCATATTCTACTCCGAGCAATTTTAGCTGTTTAAACAGCTGTTTGTTTGTTTTAAACAGAATAGTTTTCATCCCTAATTTTTTTGCCGGCTCTAAATTCCAATCACGATTATCTATGAAAACGCAGTTTTTTGCAGGGATTTTCAGTCGTTTTAATACAAGCCGGAAAATCTTTTTATCTGGTTTACGGATTTTCTCTTTTTGAGACCAAACAGCAAGGTCCACTCTTTTAGAGAGAGAATAATTTTTTTCGAAAACCTCATACGAAAACTTTGTTTGATCAGATAAAATTGCAGTCTTATATTTTTTCCCCAATTTTGGAAGAGTTTTCAACAGCTGTTTATTTGGGTGAAATCTTTTCTTGAAAGACTCTTTTAGGAGAGAGTTAATTTTTGAAGAAGAGACATTGAATGTGTTTGAGACTTTTCTTAGAAAAAAATTTGTCTTGGATTCATCTTTAACAATTGACGTCCAATATGGTTCCACACTATCAAACCAAGACTCGAGGTCAGTGTGCAATTTTTTAGAAACATACTCGTGGACAGACTTTCCTTCTCCCAACATCAGAACACCATTAACATCGAAGATAATCGCCTTAATTTCCTCTTTCATCATCTTATTGTGCGAACAGAGCTTATATATTTTTTGTGGGAAAGACTTAAAAAAGATCATTTGTTGAGAAGATTATGATAGAAAAAGGAAATCAAGTTACACTTGATTATGAAGGAAGATTTGAAGATGGAACAGTTTTTGATACATCAAAACATGGAGACCACTCTCATCCATTAACATTCGAAGTCGGAGCAGGGCAAGTAATTGCAGGATTTGATTTGGCAGTAATTGGAATGAAGGTAGGGGAAGAGAAAGAATTTGAAATTTCTCCTGAAGAAGGATATGGAGAGCACAATCCAGACTTAAAGCAAAAGATTCCAAAGAATGCTGTTCCACAGTCAGAAAAAGTTCAGAAAGGAATGCAATTAGTTATGTCAACTCCTCAAGGCCAGATACCTGTAAATGTTTTGGATGTTGATGAAGAGAGTATTACTCTTGATTTAAATCATCCTTTAGCAGGGAAGAAATTAATTTTCAAGATAAAAGTCCTAAAAATAGAATAAGATGAATACAAAAGAGGTTGGGTGGATCATTTCTCCGTATTTAATCTTAATTCTAGGTTATTTGGCAACTTCTGTTTGCGTTGAAAATTGTTCGGAATCAAAATACATTATTTGTGTATTATTTATGATTTTTGCAGTTTTAATTTCTCTAGGAATCGCAATTTATGTAATTGTTTCGGCTCTAATTAGCGGAAAAAAATGGTACAAAATATTCTTCCTAATTCCAATTTTATTTATAATTATCTATCTCGTGCTGAGTGTTTATGTTTAAACAGCTGTTTATCTTGAAGAAACAAATTCTTTGAATAGTTTTAAGACCTTTTCTTTAGTATATGGAATGAAAGTTATTGATCCGGCATTTTTGTGTCCGCCTCCGTCGACGAAAGACTCCGGCAAATTTTTACCAATAAACGTTATTAAATCATGAACTGAGAAATTGGCATCATCGGTTGCACGAATAGTCATAGATGAATTCATTATTCCCACAGTTACAACCTTCTTTAATGATCTAGATTCCTTCAAATAATCATGAATCATTCCAATACATTTTCCAGGTTTAGGGTAGAATCCGAAGCCCGGGAAAGTCTCTTCAATATTAATCGTTTGCAAATTTTTATCTCCGATTTTTTCTACATGCGCATTAGATTTTGCAATTTCAAGTCCTTTCTTTTCCAAGGATTTAATATAAGGAGTCATTAGTTCAACAAGCTTCTTTTGTTGTGTTCGCGGCTCTCCGAATAAGACTTCAATATATTCTCTTGCTTCCATAAATCTTAATTTTGCAGAAACAAAATCGATAACCGTTGCTATATCTTCTGAAAGCTCTTGAGAATATCCTTCTTTTTTTGCAATTTCCAGATATTGTTTCATGGCGTCCGGATTGTTTATTCTATCAGCAAGACCTGCCATCGCGGGAATTTGCCGAATATTCTTTACATCATTAATGAAGTGTGCAAGTTCTGTGCAAAGCATCCCGGCCGAAAACTTTTCTCCTGATTCTCCGACTAAAAATGGATTAACATGTGCTAAAACTTCTTGAGAAATTAGATCCTTATCGAAAAAATGATGATCAATTACAATGAAATCTATTCCATGAACTTTTCCCTGCTTTATTCCGAAAAGATCTTGTTCAGTTGAACCATTATCAGCAATAATTACTAAAGGCATTTTGTTGGAGAATTTTGCTGCATTTCTTAAAGACATCGATGTATCTTTTATAGAGTCATCGATCTCATAAAAAGGTGCAGCACATGGAGCCCGAACATAAAACTCCCAAGCAGATTTTGTTGAATTGTGTTGTTCAGCGATTAAAGGAATTATTGCTCGCTCCAATGCAAATCCTGAACTGTAACCATCAGCGTCGTTGTGATGTCTTACGACTATTGGTCGATTTTGAATTATTGCTAGCCTTATTTCTGTAGCTGCTCGAATAAAATCAGGTTTTAGTTTTTCTAAAATATCGCTTTTGATTAAGAAATTCGTATTAACAGGTTTAGCTCTTTGTCTTTGAGTTGATTCTACTTGTTTTTTTAAATGTGATCTTTCTTCGCCTTCTAAGACATTGATTTTGAAAATCTCTCCCTCAAAACTATCGTTATACTCTTTTATTTTCAACATAGTGTTTATGTAATCGCCCTCTTTTATTTCTGAAAATGCTCTTTTACCGGGAGAAACAAATCCTTTTAGAGTAAAAACTCCTGTCCCATCATTTAATGAAAACAATGTCGGTCCTTCAGTTTGAGAAATACCGTCAATTACTCCTGACAAATACACTACTTTTCCGATTATTTCGGGATTAATTTCGCTAATTGTAATCTTCTCTGGTTTTTCTTGGGATTTGAACTCTTTTTTTCGAGGAAATTTATTAAAATTTTTTTGTTTTTTCATAAAAACTAAAGAAAAACTTCCCTTAAAAGCTTTGGGGTAAGTTTTAAATAGATCCGATCTAAGAAGTATAATGGGAAAAGAAATTAAAATTAAAAAGAAAAATCTGAAAATTATTGGAATATTAATCGGAGGATTATTACTATTTTCTTTGATTTTTTTAAACTGGGAAAAAATAAAACCAGATCAAATTGTTGCAAAAGTTAATGGAGAGAAAATCTATCTTTCTGAAGTTGAACTACTACAAACAGCGGTCAAAACTAATGGGCAAGAGATTAATCAATCTGTTGCAACAGAACAATTAGTTGCGAGAGAGCTTTTAGTCCAAGAATCTGCACAAAGAGAAATTATTGTTTCTGATGAAGAAGTTGAGCAGATTATCAATAATCAGTTAACTCAATCAGGCCAATCAATGAAAGAATTTAAACAAATGTTAGGTGAAAGGGGTACAAATTATGAAAAATTCTTTGAAGCCTATAGAACTCAATTAATTTTACAAAAATTAATGACAGAGGTTAGTGAAGAAAGGAACCTAAGTGTAAGTGATAAAGAGATTGATGATTTTTACAAAGAAAATAAACAACTGTTTGGACAGCTAGAAGGAACAACAACTGTTGAACAAATAAAAGACCAGATAAGGTATATTTTAGAGCAACAAAAACAAAGTGAAGTAATATATGAGTTAGTTGAAGATCTAAAACAACACTCTGAAATTGAGTATTTAATTTAAGAGTTTCTTTTGGCCGATTGAAACCAATATTACACTTGGAATGATAAATATCCAATGAACAGTAAAAGTCAAAACTAAGAGAATTAATGCAAAAGTTGAAATCCATATTAGGTCTTTTCTCATTAAATTTAGAAAGGAGGTTTGAATAAAAAGCTTGCGATTATACTTTGGTTATCTTAGTCTATGAAGAAAAAGAAAATTCCTCCTCCAGAGACCAAAAAACAGGTGCGTACAATACATCTTGTACGAAGTTTTGAAGGTTTTTGAAGAAAAAACTATGAATTATTTGTTTTTTCTTGCTTCCCTATAACTTCAATAAATTTACTCCTTTCAGAAAGCAATTGAGATTGTTAGGAGTTAGTTGGTTGGAAGAGAGATAATCCAAAAACTACCGTCTCTATCTCTTGGTCCAATAGCTAGGATTTCCCTACTCCTCAATTCTTCTAATTACTCCTTCAGGACTAACTAAAGTGTTGGTGTGTCCTTAGGTTTGCTTTATGCATGGGGTGTTTGAACGGCTTGTTTTTGTTTAAAGAAAGATTATTTTGTTCAACAAGGTTTGGTTGAAATTGGGATATAAACTCTTTGGGAGGAAAATAATTGGTCTGTCCATTCTGAAGTCTTGTTTAGGTGTAGGAATGCCATTTTGATCTAAATTGTTAGCCGTGTTAAATATTCCCAAGTAAAATAAGTCCTTCTCCACTAATAATCCATTTAAGGCCCTTTTTGAGAATTTCTCCTCTTAGGTTCCCGTGTATAATAGTAAAAGATATATTTAATTAATTAAGGGAGAGAATAAAGAGTTTAATAGAATAAGGTCTTGGGTGAGAGTT
>CAZFDH010000001.1:0-52336 GCA_964518155.1 Candidatus Woesearchaeota archaeon | reverse complement strand
CTAAAGTTGAAATTATGGCGCCGGCAGGGAATTTTGCATCGCTTAATGCTGCGATAAAAGCGGGAGCTGATTCTGTTTATTTTGGAGTTGGAAATCTGAACATGCGGGCGAGAGCAGCGATGAATTTCACTAAGGAAGATTTGAAAGAAATTGTTAAAATATGTAAAAAGGCTAGAGTTAAAACTTACTTGACAGTTAACATTGTTGTCTATGATGAAGAGTTTGAAGAAATAAAAAAGGTAATTGACTCGGCAAAGAGCGCGGGCGTTGATGCGATAATTGCGTCGGACATGGCAGCGGTTTTGTATGCACGTGAGAAAGGCGTTGAAGTTCATATGTCAACTCAAGTTAATATTTCTAATGTAGAGGCAGTAAAATTTTATTCCCAATTTTCTGATGTGGTTGTTTTAGCTCGTGAACTTAAACTAGAACAAATTAAAAAAATTCACGAAGAAATTAAAAAACAAAATATTCGCGGACCTAAAGGAGAACTTGTAAAAATTGAAGCGTTTGTTCATGGCGCGCTTTGCATTTCAGTTTCAGGCAAATGTTATTTTTCTTTGGCGTGTTCAAATCATTCTGCAAATCGAGGCGACTGTTTGCAGCCGTGCAGAAAAGCTTACAAAATTATTGATGAAGAAACTGGGGAGGAATTAAAGACTGATAACAAATATATTATGTCTCCTAAAGATCTTTGCACAATTGGAAATGTTCCGCAATTGATTGAAGCGGGCGTTGAAGTTTTCAAAATTGAAGGAAGGGGAAAGCCGGTAGATTATGTTTATACGACGGTGAAGTGTTATAAGGAAGCAGCTTTAGCATATGAAAAAGTAGAGTTTAGTGGAGAGAAAGTTGAGGGCTGGCTTAAGGAACTTGAAAAAGTTTTCAATAGAGGATTTTGGAAAGGTGGTTATTATATGGGAATTGAATCAGAGAAATGGGCAAGCCAATACGGAAGCAACGCAACAAAACAAAGAGTTTATATTGGAAAAGTTAGAAAATATTATCCAAAATTGAAAGTTGCAGAATTTGTTTACGAATCTGGAAAAAAAGATTTGAATGAAGGAGATGAAATATTTTTTACAGGAAAAACAACCGGCATTGTAAATGGTTTTGTTAGAGGTTTACGCGTTTGCGGGAAGACCGCTCAAAAAGCAACTAAAGGAGATGAAGTTACTTTAGAAACGGATGAAAGAGTTAGGGTTGACGACGAGGTTTATTTGTTTACAGATAGATTTGAAAGACAAGGTGTGAGATGAAGACTTTAGCAGAAGAACTTAAAGATTTAGCTGATTTCTATTTTGAAAAGGCTAGAAAGTCCGACGATGATCTTAGGGATAATGAAGCCTTGTCTTATTATTTAGTTAGCCAAAGATTTTATTTGCATTTAGAGAATGCGGATAATCTAAGAATGGTGGCGGATTATAAGGGTGATTTGGAGGATATTATGGATTTTTTTGAGTGGGGTATTTCGGCTTCTGAAGGGCAAAGATTAATTGATATTCATGAAGCGGAATTACAGTCAACGTATCAATAAGTTCCGAATTCTATTTTTGAATTAACAAGCTTTCTGTAAAAGTCCAGATTTTCTTTTCTTTCGTGAGGGAAGAATATTATCAAATCAAGACCTTCCCAGAACAAAAACCATCCAGCGGGCTCAAGGAAAATTAAGAGGAAGCTGCTTACAGCAGTTTTTTCATCCATTGTTAAAAGAACATAAGTTGCCAGAATCATTACAATTATTCCGCTTAAGAAAAATCCCAATCCTTTCGTTATGAATGATCTTTTCTCTTTTCTTAAAAGATTATGATGTCTTTCAGAATGATTTTTTAATCTAGCTTTAATTACTTCTTCCTCTTTTTTGTCTCTTGTTTTTGAAGGAACTAGCAACTTAATATCAGCCTTATTTTTTTTGTCCATTGATGCTCTTTTTAACTCGTCCAAGAAGTCAACCGAGAGCGCTCTTACTGAATCATCTCTAGGATCGAAATCCGAGAAAATATCGTCGTAACTATCTAAAGAAAGAATGATTTTTTCTTCAACCTCTTTTTTTTCCATACTCTTATACAGAAATCTTATTTTTAATCTTTTCTGATAATTTTTCTATTAGCTCTTCTTTGTAATTTTCTCCAACAATGTATCCGACACAGTTCTTTGAGCCACATTTGCATTCGTGTTCGTGGTAATCTTCCATGTCGTACCCATAGTTATACAATAACTCTTCACCTTTGGAGATTTTTCTTTTTGCCACTATCCATATTTTTCCTTGAATTATTTTTACCTTGCAGTTTGGATTGCATGAATGATTAATATATTTTGCATCATTTTGCGGAACATTTCCGTCTATGTCATATTTTTTATTTAGTTCGAAGATATAAACCGCTCCATTGATGGGGTTTTTCTTTGAGTCTAGCGTCGTTCTTTTCGCACGTTTGTCTCCTTCTTTTTTTGAAATCTTTTCTCCAATATATTCAATTATCTTTGTTCCTTCAGGTATATCTTCTGCTGCGAATATTCCTTTATTGTGGATTTTCGATTCTCTAACTTCGATGTATCTGTTTTTCATTTTAGCAAAGAGAAGACTTGGATTTAGTTTAAAAACTCTTCTAAGGCAAATTTTTTAAAGGAATTTCTTCACAATAGTTAATGGAAAATAGAATTCATATTCTTTTGTTCTATAAGTTTGTAGAAATCGAGAACGCTTCCGAGTTTAGAGAAGAACATTTGAAAAAATGTGTTGAGATTGGGATTAAGGGAAGAATTTTAGTTGCGAGTGAAGGAATTAATGGTTCAGTTTCAGGATCGAAAGAGCAGACGGAAGAATACAAAAAACTTCTAACTAGCGATGAAAGGTTTTCGGATATTGTTTTCAAAGAAGAAATTGGTCTGACACATCCATTTACAAAAATGGTTGTTAAAGTCAGGGATGAAATTGTTGCATTGAAACAAAAAGTTGACATGTCAAAAAAAGGAAGACACATTAGTCCGGAAGAAATGTACCGACTTTATCAAAATGAAGAAGCCGGGAAAGATTTTGTTGTTGTTGACGCGCGAAACGATTATGAATATAACGTTGGTAGATTCAAAGGAGCGATAAATCCTGACATAAAAACTTTTAGAGAATTTCCTAAACTTGCCGAGAAGCTTGAAGAGTATAAAGACAAAAAGGTTGTAATGTATTGTACTGGAGGGATAAGGTGCGAGAAAGCGTCGGCATATCTTGTTCAAAACGGCTTCAAAGAAGTGTTGCAGCTTAAAGATGGAATAATAAAATTCTGTCAAGATTATCCAAACAGTTTTTGGGAAGGAAGCTGTTTTGTATTCGACAAAAGACTTGTTTCGAATATTGAAGGGACAAAGCCGATAACTAACTGTTCAGTTTGTTCGATGCCGTGTGACCTGTACAAGAATTGCCGTAATGTTAATTGTGATAATTTGACTATAATATGTCTTGATTGTCAGGATAAGTTAGTTGGGTGCTGCAGTGAAAAATGCTTAAAAGAATTTAATGAATGGTGCAGAGAAAAATCTGCGAGGAAACAAGGACGAAAGGTTGCTGCTAGGATGAATAATTAAATTTGTATAAATATTTTTTTAAATCGATTTTATCCTCTTTTATTTCTATTCCTTCTTTTTCCAAAAGTCTTATCTTTTCTTTTTTTCCTTTTGCAAATTTGCCGACATTTCCGTTTGAGTTGATTACTCTGTGGCAAGGCACATCTCCTCCATCGCAAAATGAGTTTGGATTTTTGTTCATTGCTGTTCCGACGGCACGATAAGCTTTTGTATTGAGCGCTTTAGCAATTTCTTTGTAAGTTGTAACCTTTCCTTTTGGGACTTTCTTTAATATTTCGTAACAATTTTTTTGGAAATTCATTATTTATTAAAATCGTAAGACTTAAAAATAATTTTGGTTTTGGGCTTTTATGGAATACAGTGAAGAAGAACTTGCTAAAAGAGTTTTAGATCTTAATTTGACGATGGAGGAGAGAATTCAGGCAGCATTCAAACTTGAAAATGCCGTCGGTACTGATGCGATTAAGACTGTTGCTAAAGGGTTGTTTACTGATCCTTCTCCAATTGTAAGGCATGAGTTTGCGTTTGTCTTAGGCGAAACTGCTGCGCCGGATTTAGTTGCGCCGTATTTAATGAAGTCTGTTGAAGAGGATCCAAATGTTTTTGTAAGGCATGAAGCTATTTTGGCTTTGGCGACTTTGGGGAAGAAAGAATTTATTCCATTTGTCGAGAGATTCTGCAGCGATCCTGTTTTGGAAATGGCTGAGACTGCGCAGATAGCATTGCAAAGATTGCATCTTAGCTAAAGAAAAATTTAAATATCTAAGAAAGATTTTACTACTATGAATAAGAAAAAATTAAAAGAATTACAAGAAACTTTGATTCAAGTTGGATTAAGAATTGCTAAACGTGGAGAAGGAGCGCTTTTTGTCGTCGGAGATGTTGAATACAAAGCTTTGATTGACCAGAATGTTCCGCCTTTTTTGGCTGCGGAAAATCCTAAACTTCTGGAATCACTTGCTTTAATTGATGGTGCAGTGATTATTGATAATAATGGAATGGTTAGCGCTTACGGCGCGATGATAAAATCAACGACGACATTTAAGAATTTTGGGACGAGACATAGCGCGGCGATGAGTGCTTCAAAGATTAAAGGAAATCTTGTTATAATAATCTCAGAGGAAGATAAAAAAGTAAGAATTCTCCGTGAAGGTAAGATGATTATGCAGCTTGACGCATTGCAAAAAGATATTGAAAAATCCGTTCATGGCGCGGTTAATGTTTTGGAGTCGGTTGGCGCAGGAACAATTGGAGCGATTGGGACAAGTATTCTCGTTCCTTCATTAGGTATTGCTTTAATTCCGGGAGTAATTGTTTTTGGCTCTGCATATTATCTTGGAAAAGTTTTGACCTCTAAGAAAAGATAATTTAGGATGGTAAATTTAACAGATTTTATTAATTTTGTAAATATGTATGTTGGTGAAAATTCCAGCCAGGATTGGCTTTTGTTTCTGGGTTTTTTCATTCTTCTTAGCGCAGCTTTTATTCTCTCAGATAAATATGTTATAGCAATTCTAAAGAAGGCGACGAAGAAAACCAAATTTCAGTTTGATGATGCAATTGTCGGGTTTTTAGAAGGAATTCACGCGCCATTTTATATTTACTTGGCATTTTTTATTTCTGCACAAAGTTTGAATTTAGTGGAACATATTGATAATGCACTTAATTATATTCTGATAATTTTTATTGGATTTTATGCTGCTTTGGGTTTGACTAAAGTTATTGACCATTTTGCAAACAAACAAATTGAAAGAAAAAGAAAATCTGACAGTTTGGAAAATACTTCGATGATTTTAGTTTTGGCGTTACTTGTTAAAATTGGAGTTTGGATTATTGCATTTTTAATGATTTTGGCTAATTTCGGAATTGAGATTGCTCCTCTAATTGCCGCGTTAGGTGTTGGCGGAATTGCGATTGCATTGGCTTTGCAAACAGTTTTGAGCGACTTTTTCAGTGCATTAGCAATCTATTTCGATAAACCATTCAAGGAAGGCGATTTTATAATTGTCGGCGGAGAAATGGGTGTCGTAAAACACATTGGAATCAAAACGACAAGAATCCAGGCTTTAGGAGGACAAGAGATTGTAATGTCCAACTCTGATTTGATCAACTCAAGAATAAATAATTACAAACGTATGGAGAAAAGGAGAGTAGTCTTTCAGTTTGGAGTTGTTTACGGCACTGAATTGGCGAAACTTAAAAAGGTTCCTAAGATTGTTTCAGAGATAATCAAGAATGTTAAAGAGGCAAATCTAGATAGGGTTCACTTTTATAAATTTGGAGAGTCGAGTTTGGATTTCGAAGTGGTTTATTATGTTCCTACGGCTGACTATAACAAATATATGGACATTCAGCAAGAAATCAATGTGAAAATAGTTGAGGCTTTTCAAAAAGAAAAGATTGAATTTGCTTTCCCTAGCAGAACGATTTACTTTGATGAGTCTGCAAAAGAAAAGAAAAAGAAATAATTATTTATCTCTTTTCCATTCAGTTTTTATTGCTTGGGCAACGGCTGGAACGACTGTCTTGTCCAATGGGTTTGGCAAGATTTGATCAGGCGTTGGATTTTTTATGATTTTGGCTATTGCTTCTGCAGCAGCGATTTTCATTTCGTCAGTAATTTTTGTCGCTCTTATATCCAATGCTCCTCTGAAAATTCCTGGAAATGCCAATACGTTATTTACTTGGTTTGGAAAATCGGATCTACCGGTAGCGATGATAAATGCACTGGCTTCTTTTGCTTCATCAGGCATAATTTCTGGAACGGGGTTTGACAACGCAAAAATAATTGGCTTTTTGTTCATTGATTTTATCATCTCTTTTGTCAAAACGTTTGGTTTGCTCACTCCAATAAATATGTCTGCATTTTTTAGAGCGTCAGTTAGTGAGCCTTCGATAGAATTTAGATTTGTTAATCTTGAGATTTGGATTTTTTCTTCAGTTAAATCTTTTCTTTTTGAATGAATTGCTCCTTTAGTATCACATACAGTTATATTTTTGAAACCGTATTTTAACAAGATTTTTGTGATTGCAATTCCTGCGGCTCCTGCACCGCTGATCACTATTCTTGATTCTTTGTTTTTTTCGGAGATTTTTACTGCATTAATAATTCCTGCTAAAACAACGACGGCAGTTCCGTGCTGGTCGTCATGCATTACAGGGATTCCTAGATCTTGCAGCTCTTTCTCAATTTCGAAACATTGGGGTGCTTTGATATCTTCAAGATTTATTCCGCCGAATGAAGGAGAAATTAATTTCACAGCTTCAATTATTTTTTTTGGATCTTGTGTGTCTAGGCAGATTGGGTAGGCATCTATATCAGCAAACTCCTTGAACAAAATTGCTTTTCCTTCCATTACAGGCAGCGCTGCTTTAGGTCCGATATTTCCAAGTCCTAAGACTGCGGAGCCGTCAGTAACTATTGCAACTGAATTTCTTTTGATTGTGTAATCGTAAACAGAATCTGGGTTTGAATGGATTTCGCTGCAAACTGCTGCAACTCCCGGAGTATAAGCAATTGAAAGATCTTCCCGATTCTTTAGAGGAAATTTTGATTTTATTTCTAATTTGCCGTGTTTTTCTTTATGCAGTTTCAATGATTTTTCGTTTACTTTTTCGCGTTCCATATTGTTCCAGAAATTTATGACTTTTATACTTTCTCTATTTTGATGCAATTTGATAAAAAAATATTTCTTCCAATTCCATATGCTTCTTTATCTTTTCCATTAACATTTTGCCATCTGTTTCTAAAGCAACCTTTATTCGATTGTTTTCTTTTGAGCTGATCACTTCTTTGATTGCTTTAAAGTGCCCCTTGAGCTGCTTATGCTCCACTAAAAATTTTTCGATGGGAATGTCTTGTTTTTTTTGACTTAGTTTGTAAAAGAATTCTTCTTCTGCAGTTTCATGCTTATCCCAGATTTCTGAAAGACGAGCAAGTTTTATCTCTAACTTCATAATGTCTATTTTTTCATCTTGTTTGGCGAGATCTTCAATCTCCAGAAAAATCGCTCTAATTATATCGTGATCTTTTTCAATTTCATTCAATTCGTCAAAGAATGACATATTTCTCAAGGTTTCGCTTGTATAAATATTTTTTTATTGAACTATAGTGGTAACTTTAGATCTTCTAATAGTAATCATTGTTTTGTTGTGAAAACGCCGACACAGGGAATCGGAGTTCACTCACTTTGTTCGTTCCCTCTCGTCCGAAATTTCAGTTTCGAACGAAACCCTTAGTTCGATTCCAAATGAGGTAATATTTCACTTCGTTCAATATTATGAACGCCGACACAGGGAATCGAACCCTGGGGCCCCGGAGGGCTAAGATTTCCAATCTTATGCAATACCACTATGCGATGTCGGCTTTAGCCTAGGAGCATTTCGGACGGATCTTTGATCCAGGCCTTATGCGATGTCGGCCCGATAAAATTTATGGGCGTTTGCGATATATAAAGTTAATCACAGGAATTTTTTTAAAATAATTTTTGTTTTCTTCAGAGATGGGATTTGAAGTTACATATATTACGGATGAAACATGTCCTTGGAAAAGTATTAGAGTTATGAAAGTGAAAGACGAAAAAGAACTGAATCATTTTATTGTTAATCTTGACAGAGAAGGATGGACTGTTGAACGAAGAAAAAATCTTCAAAGCGCTAGAATTCAGGCAAGAATGTTAAGTGAAGAACCAAGCTGTTTGAGTCATTATGTCTTAAATTTTGATGATGAATTTTATGTTGTTCATTGCAGCGGCAGAGAGCTGGGACTTCACCCCAAATCTAAAGGAGAGTGGGAAGATCATTTTGGTTCTAATCGGGACCGGGACGATATTCTTAGATTAAGAAATCATAGGAGAGGATATAATTTTTATAGAGAGGGCTGGAGCATTGCAGAGGATGGAAGTTATAGTTATTCATCCTAGTCTGCATCTTTAAGAAAAAAATAGAAATATACGATCCCTATCATTAATATCGAGAATAAAATTAACAAGATTGTCCCTTTTCTTTTTGGTTCTTTTGTTTCAATTTCTTCTTGGTTTATTGTCTGATTATTTTGGATTTCTTTGTTAGTGTATGATTCATTTATTTCTTTTATCATCACTTCTGCTCTTAGATAGTTTGGGTTGTTATTCGAAATATAATAACTTACCCCAGTCACGTTTTTAAGATAAATCTCAATATCATAATCCATATCATTATCTAAATCGAATTTTTTTGATTCATCTAAGTGAAGATCAAATGTGATTGGATCACTTGACAATTCAATTTCAACTCTCTGTGGGCTGATATTTTTAACTAAAATCTGATGTGACCTGGATCCGATTTTAAATTGCATCTTCCAGTTTTTACCTAAAGATTTAGTCATTCCTTTTTCAACTTCATTTGGTTTTATGCTATATGAAGGGTAGCCTGAAGAGGAAGAACTTGAAGATACAGGAGCAGACGAGACTTCTAATATAGACAGTTCAAATTCATGCTCGGACCAACCGCTGTTATAATCAAAAGTTAAACAACCTGATGAATCTGTTGTATAATTGGAACTTTGAACTCCGTCGATTGAGAGACTGTAATTCCTTTCTATAGTTAGGTCACATACTTTTATATTCACGCCCTCTGAAGATGAGATGTTAGATATGTTGAACTTTATCAGATCAGAAGCGTATTCGCTTACTCTTATTTGATATAATGAAACTTTTCTGTTGGATGAAGAATAGCCTTCAGAAGGTGTAAGAATTATGCTTACGTTTGAGTTGCCCAAGCTTTCAGAATCATTATATTTGTATTTGCCGTCGGAGTATACTTTTGCAGTTCGGTTTATTTCTAATGGGTTTGATGAAAGATTAAATGGTGGAACGTATTCGTATGGCCCTATATCAGGTAGATCATAAATTGGATTCCCTAAAAAATCTGAGCTAAAGCTATGGTTGTATCCCCTGTCAATTATTGATGAACTGGAATTGAATTGGCTAAGATCTACGACTGGCACAGACCCTTTAAAAAAATAATTTGTTACGTTGCTAATGTTCAGAAATAATGGATTTACTGCAAGTGAATTATTTCCCTCATCATATGCTGAGTTGCTGTGATCAAATGTGAAAGAGTTTCTGAAATTTGAGCTATTTAGTGTTCCGTCTATTGCCCAGAATAAGTTGTAGTCCCTTTCTAATAAATTATTAACATTGTTGGCTCCCTGAATTGCCGGATAAGTTGAATTAGGGTTTATGAAAATGTTTCCCTTAATTGTAAGGTTATTTACTCTGTTATCTGCTCCTCGTGAATAAACTGCACCGTTTGCATTCTTCCAGTCCAGAAAAATATTGTTGTAAATATAAATAGAATCATTTAAGGAAAAATTTCCTATACTTAAGAAGATTTGGTTTGATCCGATATGTCTTATAATTGAGTGATGTATTTTGAAGTCTCTTCCCCCAACTACAAAATCTCCTCCTGCAGTTGTGAACAATATTCCATACGTTGGAGAAACCATTAGGACGCTGTTTTTTATTTCTGGCATTCGTGATCTTAACTCTAGTGGAACAGTTTCATTTCCTATTGCTGGATCGACTTGTGCACTGCATCCATCCGTTCCGGAATAAGGGCAAGGGTACCTTGATGCTCCAAGACAACATTCTCTGTCATAATAATCCATTGTGTAAAATGGGTCTGCTCCTGTCTCGAAGATTGTTTGACCTGCATAACTCATCTCTGTACCATCAATTATCCAACCAGAGCAATGACCATTTTGATTGATTCTTTGAGCAAATCTGAATACTCCTCTGTAAATCTCCTGACTTGTATAAATCTCGAATGTTTGGTCATTTGTGCCCGGAATTAAATCGCTTCCATATTCGATATACTCCCCAAAAGGGTCTTGGTCAATGTTGACATATAATCTTGATTGAGTGCTATTATAGTAATAATCGTAAAGACTCATATTTGAAATATTTATATCGTTATGTGGATCCCTGCCTCTCAAGACTACAACATCGTCTGGCCATGTTTTGACCCACCATACTCCTGATCCGTTTGCTGTTCCGACGTAACTGTCTACGTTTGTTAAATTGTCGTGATACCATATGTTTGAATCATCTACTCTTGTCCAGCTTCCGTTCATATCATCTGCGTTTTGCGATCCCCACACTTGTGCTCTACTTTCTCCTCTTCCTTCAGAATTAACACCATCCCAATCAAAATAGAACTTGTTTCCGAATGCTTTTGCATTTGAGAAATGTCCTGCAATTGATTGTCTGTATGGAACATTTGTTGCTCTAATGTAGACTTTATCTCTATCAAACTGATCCAGGCTTGAATCTCCCCATAATGCAGTGAAAGACTGATAAGGATTTTCTAGTGTTCCTTCATTTGATCCGGTGTGAGTGTTGTCAACATAAATTACATCTACTTCGTCTGCTGCTGATAAAACTAGAGATGTAAGAAAAATTAAACTAATAAGCGTGATCAACTCCTTTTTAAACATAAATACTGGAAAATTCTTTCTTTAATAAACATTTTTCTTTTTATTTTCTAGTACCTTAAAATTTAAATAGGATCGAATTCGTTAACCGTTATGGAAGAATGTCCCAAATGTAAAAATACTGGAACGGTTAAAGAGAAAGACGGGTCTATTCATGTTTGCTGGGATTGTTTGAACAGTGGAAGGCTTGATGTTCATTCAAAGAATGTTCCTGATTCTAGAATAAAAATTTAAATTTTAAAAATAATAAATTTAATCCTTCATCTCAATTTTGATGTTTACGGATTTAGGAATTTGAAGTCTCATGATGTGGTGAAGAACTCGTTCGTTTGCTGGAAGGTCGATAAGTCTTTTATGGATTCTCATTTCGAATCGGTCGAATGTTGCTGTTCCGTCTCCGCAAGGGGATTTTCTTGTTGTGATTTTTAGTCTTTTTGTAGGCAGCGGAACTGGTCCTCTCACAACAATTCCTGACTTCTTTGCGATGTCGGAAATAGAATTACAAATACTGTTAAGCAT
This sequence comes from Candidatus Woesearchaeota archaeon, assembly GCA_964518155.1. Taxonomy (GTDB): domain Archaea; phylum Nanobdellota; class Nanobdellia; order Pacearchaeales; family GW2011-AR1; genus JAUSKC01. The sequence continues at coordinate 40,767 of CAZFDH010000001.1, read as the reverse complement.
TTCAATATCAGTGCTGTTTAATTTTACTCTTACGCTTGGCATATTAAGAGGATAAATTTTCGATTTAAAAACCTTTTGTGTCTTAATTTTCTTTTATTCTCGGGACGTCATCTAGTTCAAACAATGAGAATATGAAGTCAAAGAACCTTAATATTACCTCTAAAAAGATTATGAATAGGAAATATATGAATAAATCTCCCATGTAACTTGGTATTTGAGTCAGTGTTGTGAGAATTCTTTCGAAGTTGAAGAAGCCCGAAGTGGTTAAAGAAATTGCTAAAAACGTTAACGGAAGAAGTTTTGCAATATCGTTGGATAAGTTCTCGTTATAATATGCTGTTACTCTTATTGAAGCCACAATTGTTGCAGAAATTAAAAGAAGAGATTGTAAGTCTTTTCCTTCGCTCATTAGAATTACAAATACTGTGAAGATCGAAAACCAGAAGAAAACAACAAATGGGAGGATGATTATATATTCAATGAAATAAAGTACTAATGCGAAGAACTTCGATGTAACCGGGTGATCGGAACGATTGTATTTGCTTAGGTTTAATCCCAGAAGGTTTTTTGTTGAGACGTATTTATGGAATTTCCAGACGAAGATTGCGTAAAAGAAAACAAGGACGACTAATAAAAATAGGTTGAGGAATTTTTGCGCTAGTGGCGGAAGAATTGAAATAAACTCTGAGTACCCTGTTACGATTTTAGTAATTATTTCTGTGATCACCCCTGCCATGTTAGAAAATAGTTTAATATATTTTTAAATTTAATGAAAAGTTTAAATATAAGTTTTTAGTTGTCATTATATGATCGATATAAAACTGATTCGGGAAAATCCTGATCTTGTAAAGGAAAATATAAAAAAGAAATTCAAAAATGAAAAGCTAGTTCTGGTGGATAAAGTCAAGAAATTAGATGAAGAGTGGAGAAAAATAAAGTATGATGAAGATTATTTGAGATCGCAAAGAAATAAACTTTCAGAAGAGGTTAACAAGGCAAAGAAAGCTAAAGACGAAAAAAAGGCGCAAAAATTCATAAAAGAAGCTAAAGCAATTCCAGCTAAGATTGAAAAACTTGAAGAAAAAAGAAAAGAGCTCGAAGAAGAAATAAGAAAAGTACTTTCTTCTATTCCTAACATAATTTCAAAAAAAGTTCCTTTAGGAAAAGACGATTCGGAAAATGTCGTCGAGAAAGTTTATGGAAAGCCAAAGAAATTTGATTTTGAAGTTAAGAGTCATGTTGAAATTGCAGAGAAACTTGGAGTTGCAGATTTTGATTCATCCGGAAGAGTTGCTGGAACAGGATTTTATTATCTCGACGGAGATTTGGGTCTTTTGAATCAGGCATTAATTAGATTTGCAATTGATACGATGGTTTCCAAAGGGTTCATGTATTCTGAAACTCCGTTGATGCTTAAGAATGAGATAATTAATCAAGTTACAGATTTAAACGATCAAGAAAATATGATTTATAGAATTTCTAATGATGATGTTTCTTTGATTGGGACTTCAGAACATTCGCTGATTAGTAGATTTGCAGGAAAAGAAGTGAGTGAAAAAGATTTGCCGATAAAACACACTTCTTATTCGATGTGTTTTAGAAAAGAAATAGGGAGCCATGGTGTTGATGAAAAAGGATTGTTTAGGACTCATCAGTTTAACAAAGTTGAGATGATTGTTATTTGCAGGCCAGAAGAATCAGAGAAGTTTTTTGAAGAATTGAAAGGAATTACTGTTGAGATTTTTGAGAAGTTAGAATTACCTATAAGAGTTTTGAGACTTTGTTCGGGTGATTTGGGAGATTTGAAATACGAGCAAGTTGATATTGAAGTTTATTCTCCTCGTAAAAAAGGCTATTTTGAAGTTGGGTCGTGTTCTAATTTGACTGAAGCGCAGGCAAGAAAACTTGGAATCTCGACGAGAATCAAGGGGGAACGAATTGTTCCACACACTCTGAATAATACTGCGATTGCGACTTCAAGAGCACTGGTTGCAATTTTAGAAAATAATCAAAACAAAGATGGAAGCGTTAACATTCCAAAAATTCTTCAGCAATATATGGGCGGAAAGAAAAAGATTGAAGCGAAAAAGTAGTTTTTGAATATCTAAATGCTTAAATAAGGATTCTGTTTGATTTTTTTATGGCTATACCTGAAGTTGCAGATCTTTTTGCACTGAGAGAATTTCTTGTTAGACATTATGAGGGAAGTGATAAAAGATTTAAGAAAGGCATTTTCGGAGATTCAAAATATTTATTTACTTGGGTTAGGGAAGAAGAATTTTTTCTAAGAAGATCTAATGGCCTCTTTAGGTTTTATGATCTTGCCAAATTTGAATATTCTTATCATATGGATGGTTCTAGCATTACTTTGTATGGAAGAGATCGAAACATTACTTCACAAACTGATGAAGATCAAAGTCTTTTCCAAGGTATGGTTAGACTTCTTTTAGATAGACCTTATGGAGAATTAGTATCTAATTTACCTAGATCTACTGCATCTGAAATTTAGTATGTCAGATCATCTAAATGCTTAAATATCGAAGAGGATTTTATTTCTTATGAATGTTAAAACAAAAAAACTTTCTAATGGGCGAGTTGTTAGAATCGAGTCTATTGGTTCTGTTAAAGAAGTTATTATAAAAGAAGATTTGCTTAAGCCTGAAGAACTTAAAGTTGAAGTTTGTTATAAGGGAAGCAATGCGTCTGGAATTATAGAACTCTCGCGAGCCGAAATAGAAATGCTTTACGAAGAAATTGCACCGAAAATCGACGTCATTGGGAAAGTAAGTGTAAAGAAATTCAAAAAAGTGTAGAGATAATACAACATAGTTCTAAAAAAGATTATTTCTTCTTCCTTTTATGCCTAAAGCAAAAAGAGGGATATTCGAAGGATTCATTGAAGACACTTTGAATGCGGTGATTGAGTCGGTTGGTGAAACAAGCGGCGAACTGGCGAGAAGAGTGGGCAACGTTACAAAAATCAAAGCAATTATGATAAAATATTCTTTGGTTTTGTGTATGGCTATCACGTCATTCATTTTGATTGCAATCGGTATTTCGAATTTCCTTTCAAACGTTTATGATTTTGATTTGGGTATAGTTCAAATTATTATTGGGTTAGTAATTTTATTAATCGCAATAATTTATAGGAGGTTTTAAACATGGCAAGAAAAACAACGGTAAGAAGAAAAGCAAAAACTAGAACCAAGAAGATGACGGGTCGAATGAAGAAAGGAACGTCAAAAGTGAAGAGAGCAGCTAAAAAGACTGCTTCAAGGCTGAAGAGAAGTCCGACGGCAAGAGAATTTGCTCGTCGAGAGAAGAAAGTAATTGGTGCTACGTTAGAACGTGCTGGGCAAAGAATGCAACAAGGCAGTAGAATTTAGTCTGAATAGATTTCTTCACTGATATTTCTCATTATTTGGGGAATTTCTTTTAGTACATTTCCCATTATTTCTTTTTCTGTTAGACGGCGGTTTCTTTCGTAAATGGAGAACGCTTTTGATGCGCCACCGATGAACATTAATTTTGAAACGTGATCTTTTTTTGCTGCTGCAAGCTTCATGATATGTTTCATTCCTTGCTCGATGTCCAAAAACTCGTGTGACTTGGCATAGCGAATAGCTTCTGTTGCACCAGCGACGGCAAAAATTTGGTTTTCAATTTCATCATTTCTTTTCATAATTTTTGTAATAAGTCTGAGTTTATAAGTTTATTTGGTGAATTGTTGTAGAAAAAAGTGACTAAACACAATAACCGTTTTCGATTTTCATTCCTTTTTGTGGGCAGCAATATTCTGTTCCTTCAACTAAAAACCATCCTTCTTCGCAAACATATTTTGATGAAAGGAAATTTACGTCAGAGCATTTTCCTTCCTGGCCGTTTGAATAAATGTAATTTAGACAAGAAATATATTTTTCATTTAACTGATCTTGAAGACTGCAGTATAAATAAGGAAACATTATATCTTCGACGTAAGTCCAATTTGAATAACCGTAATAAGAATCCCACTGTGGCTCATAAGAATGGTCGAATCCGAATGAATGCAATATTTCATGGATCTCTTTTGTAGGATAACGACAAGTTGTTTTTCCGTTTCCTTGCTGGTAAAAAATTGCTTCAGCCTTTTCTATCATTCCTTCTTTGACTTTTGTTGGCCCTCCTTCGCCTAAAGTTTCTTCGCCAAAATTTATTCCTGCTTCTTTCTGGTCGATGAAACATAGTTCATATATGAATCCGTCGAAAGTTTCAGCTGATTTTACTGAGATTAAATAATCTCTTGATGATCTTAAATATCCTTCATCATACCAATTTATTTTTTGAGGTCGTTTTACAAGAGTTATATTCTTACATTGAGTGTATTCCTTTTTCACGTTCTCCCGGTTTATACAGAATATATCAAGATCAGCTCCGGACTGTTCTGTGAATTTTACTTTGCCGGAAGTAGAATTTTCAATTATTTCCAGCCCTTTTCTAATTTGATTTATTTGAATCTGGTCGCATCCTCTATTAGTTATTTTGTAATCAATAGGCATATGACTCCAATGCGTTAAGTTCACGTCTGAGAAATCGTCCGGAGTAATTTCTCGGTCAATTGAATAAAGCATAAAGAAAAGAACGATAGAGAGGAAGAATAAAAAGATTATTAAAATCAAATATCTTAATTTATTTGTAATCATTATTTCTGTGAGTAAATGTTGTTTATATTTCTTATTCATTTTTTCCTTTTTGTCATCTAATAGTGGTTAAAGTTAGCAATATTTATAAACCATATTTTCTTGTATAGTTGATGAATAAAGATAAACCCCCATTGAGGAGAAGTTATCGAGATAGTTTGGATGATAGAGAAAAATATATTCCGTCGATGAAGAGGATGGAAGATTTTAAACAACTCTTGGATATGGCTCAAGTTGGGTTGGTTCCGAGAGATTACGATCTTTCTGAGAGAATGACACGATCTTTAATTCTTGTTAGGAAAAATCCTGATCTTGCTTTAGATTTATTAAATAAAGAGTTGGCTGCTATTGGAAGGACTGATCCGCAACAGTTGAGAAGCAGAATTTTTTCTGCAATGGGTGAAGCTCAAGCTACTAAAGGAAATTATAATAAGGCTTTAGAGTTGTATCGAGAGGCAATTAGTGAAGTAGAAGATCCAAGAACTTTAAATCAATATTCGCTTGCGTTAATGGCTTTAATAAGATTTGATGAAGCTATGGAACTTCAAAGAACAGTTTTAAGCAAAGACTCAAGTAATCTTCATGCAAGACTTGGTCTGGGAAATTCGCACTTCTACAAATTTGAATATGAAGCAGCGATTAAAGAAATTGAAGAAGGTTTGGAAAAGGGGGAAAGAGTAAAGATGGAATTTGGTTCACTAAGTCCTTTAGCTCGTTTTTATTACGGTTTAGGTGGAGGTTACAAAGGTGCAGTTCAAGAGGCAAAATTGGAATATTTAAGATGGATGTTGAATCGTTCGAGAAGGACAGAGGATGGAAGAGCAATGGTTGGAGCACATTATAATCTTGCCCAATGTTATGATCAGATTGGGGACAGAAGAAGCGCGACGAAAGCAAGGAATTCTGCTGACTCTTTCAAAGTTGAAGAGTTTATAAGGAGCTCCATAATTTAATCTCTACGAAAAGATTTAAAAATTAATTTCGTCAAGGATTCTTAAGGTTTTTTACATTGAGGCCTCAATAGTTTAGTGGCTAGAACACTTGCCTGTCGCGCAGGAGGTCCGGGTTCGATTCCCGGTTGGGGCGTTTTAATTCTTTATCACAATAATTCTTTTAAATGAAATACTATTTCATAAGTTATGTCGATGACTTTAGACGAGCAGCTTGAAAGGCTGAAAAAGGCAGAAAAAGAGTTGAAAGAAAGAATTGCTAAAAGAAACAAAAAAAGAAAAATTCAATGCGGTGGGTGCAATGGGTATCATCAAATACAAGATCTTGTTGCAATTCAGTCTCACGGTTATATTCCTCCGAGTGGAGAGATCGGGGGAGATTATTGGGTTGAAACAGAACTGAGATTTGTTTGTCCAACAACACAAGTGACGAACAGATTATTATTTACTAATGATAATCCTAATGGTAAGAAAGGAGGGATTGATCCTGAAGCGCAATTCAGATATCAATACAGATCATTATTTAGAGAAGTCCGGGAAGTACATAGTGAACAAATTCAAGGTCGATGGGTAAATAATTATTATGTCGATAGAAATCGAAGAGAATTTGGTTTGGTTGAAAAAAGATAAGAATGTTTTATTTCTTCTGTCTTAATTTCTTTTTTGATTCTTAATGTTCTTCAATTTTGATTTTTCTTCAGAAGACAGAAGAATCATTCCGATGAAGAGAAAAATTATTGAAATTAAATTTGAGTAATTTGAATTGGAATCTGAAGTGACTGCTCCTGTCAATGTTAAGTTAGACAGCGCAATTCCAATCGTTAATAAAACTAAAAAATATCCAATCAATCTTTTCATAATTTATTGAGATGAATTTAGTTTTTATAATTTTCCTCCTTTTCAATCCCTATTTTCTCGTCGGCAAATTTTTTAGATTATTGTGCGAATTAGGGCGAAATCGACGATTTTCAAAACTTTTATAAAAGGTCATTGTTTTTGCAGATGAGTTAAACTTGAGGTATATCCAATGGAAGAAAATGAAAACATGGAAAACGAAGAAGCTAATGTAGAGGCTTCTGATGACGAAGAATCTTCGGATGAAACTGAAGATTCAAGCGATTCAGATAGTGAATAATTTTGCTGGTGAATCACAAATTTAATTTTTGGGAAGGAAACTTCCCACTTTTATTTTTCAACAACTTTATATATTAAATTGGTTTTAACCTATAATGGGATTAAAGAGTGTGCTTGCTTTTTTGTTTATTCTTTTTGCAGCAGCGATTTTGACGGTATATTGGTTTTTTCCAATGGGGAGTTTGGATTTCGGAGTTGATTATGGGACGTCAAACTTCAGTGTCGGAGGAACAAACAATTCAATGCAATTTTATCAGAATATGAGATTTCCAGATTCAGAAATATCTTATCGAATTGAAGACTGTCCTATTGGAGAAGAAGACGAATTCGCAAGAGCGTTAAATGTTTTAGAAGAGAATACTGTTCTTAGTTTTTATCCAGTTGCATCTAATGAAGAAGTTTATGCTACGTGTGATGAAAGAACTGAAATTAGCGGGGGATTAATTGTTGCTGGAGAAGGCGGACCAACAGAGATTACCATTACAAAAAATTTTAACGTTATATCAAAAGGAAAACTTATTTTGCACAAAAATTCTAACTGCGAGAATCCAAATGTTGCACTCCATGAAATGCTGCATGTTCTAGGCTTTGATCATTCTGAAAATCCAGATAATATTATGTATAATGTAAGTTCATGCGGACAGGAAATGGGAGATGATATAATTAATACTATTAATGAACTTTATTCTTATCCTTCACTTGCAGATTTATCTTTTGAGAATATGTCAGCGCAAATGAATGGAAGATATCTTGACACAATTATTGGTGTAAGAAACAATGGGCTAGTAAAATCAGAAGAAGGGAAAATAATTATCTCTGCCGATGGGAAAAATGTTAAAGAGCTGGAATTAGATCCACTTGGAGTAGGTGAAGGCGTTAGGATAACTTTGGAAAATGTCTGGACTGGAAAAGTAAGTGTTAATGAAATAAGTTATGAGATAATTTACTCTGGTGAAGAATTAGAAAAAACAAATAACAAAATTAGTTTGAGCGCAAAAGGTTAATCGTCGAGCTCTTCAAGGTAATCGTCTAGATCGTCCTCGTCTTCAAAGAAGTCTTCCTCCTCTTTCATTTTCAACCTCATTTTATCTTGATAGATATATTGTGTTTTTAAATACTTCTATTCAAAATAATTTTTCACCCCAAATCTTTTTTATAATAAAATTTATAAATAGAATTCATTTTTATTTTGAATGAAAAAGAGGTATGGTGTATTTCTAGCGTTGCTGGTTTGCATTAGTTTTGTTTCTGCAATCGAGACCAATATTACTATTAGGACTTTGCCTTGGCATGAAGTTCAGGTTACTCCTTTTGATCCGGATAAGGAAGGAATTTCTGCATTTGATCATTTTGAGAATTATTCAGATTATTATGGATTGTCGAATTTTGTTTTTTCTTCCGAAGAAGAAACTTTTGATTTAATTGTTTATGTAAAGAAATCAGATAAAACTGTGGTTTATGAAAAATACGATGATGAATTTGAGGCCGGAGAACCAATTTATCTTGAGGTTGTGCCAGATGGAGAAGTTTTAGAAAATATTTCTGCACCTGTTTTTGAAAAGCCAGATACAAATATTTTAGCAGATCCTGTTGATGAAGAAAATGCAACAGTTGAAGAAGTAGAACCCTCTGAAGTTATAGTTGAACAAGAATCAAGCGGGTTTACCGGTTTAGCTATTCTTGGTACAGATTTTTCTGCGAAGGAAATAATTTACTATGCTCTTGGGATTGGGGTTTTAGTTTTCATTGGGCTTTGGCTTTTCGTTTTTAGAAAAAAGAGTAAAGTAGTTTATCCTGAAGAGTCGAAACAAAAAGACATTGTAGTTAGAAAATATTCTGACTTCAGGCAAGAGCAAGCTCTGGAAAGAGTTAAACAAAGCAGTGAACTTTCAGAGGCTGAAGAAAGATTGAGGCAAGCACAAGCAGAAGTTGCAAGGCTTAGAGGAAGTAACGGTCAAAGAATTGAAGAAGCAAAAAGAAAGTTAATGGAAGATGAACAAGAGTTGATGAGATTAAGACGAGGGGAATAAAGCCACTTTATTATTTATGAATAACAATTAAGGAAGGATTATATTTCTGACATTCTTCCGCTAAAATTCTTCTATGACAATATTCGGCAGAATCTTCGACACATAAGAGAGTAATATCTTGCTGCATTGCTCTTCTAGATATTTGTTCTACTGTTTGAGCAATTTCTGGTTTTCTTAAATGTTCTAGATATCTCCCAGTATAATCTTCCCACGTGAGTCCTCTTTTGTAATAATCTCCGATAAGTTTTGCAGGAGGAGCAACAAGGGTTAAATGTTCGTCAAAAGAATCTTTTGTTATTCTTGGATCAGGAGTAATTCCGTCGTTTAAGGTATGTCTGCTCATAACTGAGATTCTTACTCCATCTTCAAGCAATTTATTTTTAAATATAGATTTAGTGTATAACATGGAACTAATTTACTGTGCTAGTTTAAAATTACTTATATTATTTTCTACTAATTCAATAATTCTACTTAAACAAATCCTGTTGCTAAAATATCGTCCCAAGATTTTTCTCCGAGGGCGACGAGAGCTTCTTTGAAAGTCACGATTGTTCGTTGGTATTTTGCAAAATCATCTACTGCGATTCTGGGGCACGCTAATTCAATGAAACATTCAATGTTATAGAAATTCATTATTTTATCCGGCGTCATTTCGTTCATTGTTATTATTATCGGATTTTTTCCTTTTTCTTTTAATTTATCAATTAAATACTTTGGAGAGCCAAATTTTTGCCCTGGTTTTATTTCAATAATGATTCCGACGTTTTTTGCATCTTTTAATTTTTGAATTGAGATTGCTCTTTGTTTTAAGATTTTTTCTCTTACTCCCTGCATTTCTCTCACGTCATAATTATAAACATCAATTAATACAACGGGTTTTTCGACGGCAATTGCTGCGCCCATTGAATGGAATTGATTTCCGAAGATTACAAACGCTTCAACATCTTTTTGAATTGCTTTCAGGCCCGTGTATTCGCAACCTACTATGTGGCCCTCGTAAGCGGAAGTTCCTAACTTTTTAGATAAAATTACTTTCTTTCCGGCATTTTCATAGAATTTTTTTATTTTTTCTAAATCATGACGGTGCTGAATCGAATATGATAATCCAATTGTTTTGTATTTCTTTAATACGGGTAAAGATTTCTCCAAAATCGGATCTAATTTTAGTTCGTCTCTTACTTCAACATAAAGAACAGGGAATTTTACGGGGATGAACTGGGCGTGGCCAAAATGAACTATTAAGTCAACCCCGAGCGCCTGGGCTTCCTGAACAGCGACGGAACATGCTCCCCAGCACGTTTCTCCTGAAAAAATTACTTCAATTCCTAAATCTTCAAATATTTTTGCAAGTTCGTGCGAATTTTGTTTTATACCTTCGGCTAACTGAACCAAAACTTTCTTTGGTTTTTTCTTCTTTAATTCTTTAATTAAATCTTCTTTTTCGAAGTTGAGTACCATGTTAGAATAAGTTAAAATTTCTTATTTAAACCTTACCAATCGATTTTGACTTCGCCGTGCTTTAATTTGCACTGACATGCTAGGCGGTGTTTTTCATCCCGTGCCAGATCGATTTCTTGTTCAGTTAACTCTGATAAGTTTTCTTCTCCCTCTAAAACGTCGATCATGCATGTTCCACAAATTCCAGACTGACATCCGAATGGAATTGAGAGCTCATTTTCACAAACATCTCTGATTGAACTTCCGTCTTCGACAACAAAACTTCTGTCGTTTTTGTCAATTAACTTTCCCATAAAATTAGATTAAAAAGTTAGTTTAAAGATTTTTTGCTAAGCAGTTTCAACTCTTTCTTTAGTAATGTATTCGTAAGCAGAATATGCGGCAGTACAGCCGTCGGCAACTCCGGTTATTAACTGTTTGAATTGTTTGTCTGTCACGTCGCCTGCGGCGAAAACTCCAGGCAGATTTGTTTCCGAAGTTTTATGATCAATTATTATTTCACCTTTATTGTTAGTTTTAACACCGAGCTCTTTTGCTAAGTCTGAAAGAACGATGTGACCGATTGCAACGAAAAGGCCGTCGAGCTTTAATTCTTTTGAACCTTTGAAAGACTTGTCCAAAATAACTTTGTTAACTGATTTTTCACCTCTAACTTCTTTTACATTTGTGTTGTTTATTATTTCTATTTTCTTATTTGATTCAATTCGTTTTAAGTTGATTGGCTCTGGATGGATTTTTTCTCCACGATAAATTATGTAAACTTTTGAAGCATGTTCTGCCAAGACCAGAGCATCTTTTGCAGCGGAGTCCGATCCTCCGACGATGGCGACAACTTTGTCTTTGAAAAGTGGGGCGTCACATAAAGCACAATAATTTACTCCGCGGTTTTCAAATTCTTCTGCGCCTGGAACTTCTAGCTTTCTCCATTTTGTTCCGGTTGCAAATAAAATTGTTCGTGATTGATACTCAGATTTTTTTGTTTTAACTATAAATCCCAACTGATTTTTCTTTATTGATTCTGCTTTTTCATTTTTTATTTTGACTAAATCGTATGAACGAGCGTGATCTTCAAGTTTTTTTGCTAACTCTTGCCCAGTTAATCTTACAAAACCTGGGTAGTTCTCGACGAGATTTGTTGTCGTAATAACTCCTCCCACAGGCAATTCTGAGCCGTGAGTATACCCTAGAATCAGCGTTTTTAGTCCGAGCCGAGCTCCATACATCGCTGCCGCTAAACCTGTTCCTCCACCGCCAATTATTAGAAAGTCATATTGTTCCATGACGATAACAGGAGAATTTTGCTTATAAAATTATCTGACTACTGAAATAAATTGAGATTTTGTGCAGTTTATTGTCTGTTATAATTTTCTTCAATGTAGGGAATTAATTGTTTTAGTGCAAAATTTAATCCTGCTCTGTAATCGCTTGTAGTGTGAGAGAAAGTTGCACTAGAGCTACTATTAGGAAAATAAAACTTGTTATGATCTCTACCGTTCATTTCATGCTCTAATCCATATTTTTTTAATAACTTCTTTTGTGAGCCGTTTAATCTTCTTCCATCCCATCCTCTAAATGCAGATTTTATCTCTTCTCTTTGCGAAGAAGATAAAGTTCTCTCTAGACTAGGGGCTAAAGAAAGAATTAAACCTGAAATGATGAACAGGACTCCAACGAATGAAGTCAAGTTTGTTGATTTCTCGGATATCACATTTCCAGTTATTGAAGGTGAGTTAGAAGCGATGACAACTATCCCTCCTAAGATTAATAAAAATAATCCTGCTCTTTTTTTATTCATTTAATGTTTAGATAAATTTAGTTTATTAAGTTTTTGACCGCAGAATTTATTAATTATCTTTTCTAACAACTATAATGAATTATCATGTTATTGGGTACGGGAGTTTAGAGGACAGGCATTCTTTAATGGAAACAATTTCCAACAAACATTTTAAGACGGTAATTGTAAAAGGTTATAGAAGAGTTTTTAATTTAAGAGATAAAGATTCAAACGGAAAAGATGTATTGAATTTATCCGTCGACAAAAAGTCTTTTTTTAATGGTGTGATGTTTAGCGTGACAGAAAAAGAACTCGAAGAACTTTTTTTGAGAGAAACAGAATATGATCTTGAAGAAGCTATTGCGTATGATTTTGAAACTAAAGAAAAACTTGGGAAATGTCTGGTTTTTATCGACAAATTTTTTGAATTAGACAAGAAAAAAAGACTTCCCGACAAAGAATATTTTTTGCTTTGCCGCCATGCTGCTTACTCATTAGGTAAGAAGTTTGGTAAGGTCTGGGATGAAACTACTTTTCTTTCTTCTGGGGAAAAAGTTTCTCAGTGGATTTTGAAGCACAAAGATTACGATTTTCCTAAAGCAATTAAAGTGAGAGCGTAATAATGGTTATTCCAATTGAGTTTATTTTAGCGCTATTGATTATTTTATCTTTTGTAATTGGTTATTATATTGCGAAAATTAAAACTACTTATTATTGGAAAACTCAAGTTCCGTCGCTGAGAAAGGACGCGGTTTCTAAATCGCGGGCGGTTTTGGCCGGACAATTTTCAGAACAACTTGCACCGTTTATGCCAGATTTTCCGTTTAATCCGTCGGAAGCGAGGTTTATAGGAAAACCAATTGATTTTATAGTTTTTGAAGGAATGGATGAAAAAAACATTCAGGAGATTGCGTTTGTCGAAGTTAAATCAGGCAACTCAAAACTTTCGCCGGTTCAACAACAAATAAAAGATCTCGTTAAGAAAGGAAAAGTTTCTTGGTATGAATATAGGGTTCCTGAAGGACTGACAAAGAAGGAAGATTAATTGCTTATTTCTTAATTATTTTAGGTTTTACCTTTTTTATTTATGTTGAAAAGACCGTCGACGGCGACTCTAACTCCTCTGACAATTGAGAACAGCGGGCGGGGTGTTATCAAATATGCATATTGGAATAAAGATATTCTTCCTTTATTTTTTGGAATGTCTCTTACTTCTCTTATTAACGGAATGAAAATTAATGAAACGATTCCTCTTCCAATTCCTGAGATTAAGAACAACAAAAGGAAAACACTCATGAACGAAGGAGCGACATGATCGGCAATGTATCCTCCAAGGAGTGCACCTAAGAAAATTCCAAGACCATTAAAGACTGTGTAATAAGCGACACAAATTGCTCTTCTTTGAGGTGTTACAGCGTCGTAAATAAAGTTAGATGAAGCAAGATTAAATGCGCTCCAACCGATTCCGCTGCATAATTGTGCGACTAAAATAAGCATTAAAGGATTGTCAGTCAATAACCAAAGCAAAGGTGTAATTGTAACAAGTATTGCTCCAATCTTAAGCAGATTTCTGTTTCCGTATTCGTCGCCGAATTTTCCCCACACCGGCATCATAATTGCGTTAAACATTGTTGCTGACAAAATAATCAGAATGTACCAAATGTAACTTAGATGAAGCTCGTTTAACATATAAACTGTGAAGAACGGGCCTGCGACGTTCGTCATCAAATTAATTAGTCCAACGTAAATTGCGAATCGGCCGTAGTTATTTGATGGTGCTTTTTTGACAAACTCTAAGATTGAAAAATAAGAATCTTTTTTTGGTTTTTCATACTCCTCATGCATCTTTGCAAAATATAACCAAGATATGAACCGGCCAACTGCAGCGATCATTGCAAGAGAAGAAAATGCTATGACAATTAGTCCGAGACTTTCCATATAATCTAGCCAGAATGATGCTAGTAATGTCGTGATAACAGCGACGAATCCTGCAATTTTATTTCGTTTAGAGAAGTATGATCCTCTAATTTTTTGGGGGACGATTTCTCCCATCCATGAAAACCATGCCGGTCCTGCCAATGCACCTGAAATTGAAGCGGTGCAATAAAATATTATTAATAGAATTATAACCTTACTTTGAATTATTCCTTTCCAATATAAAAACCCTAGCATAGAAATTGAAATCCACGCCAATACTTGAAAGAAGACTCCAAGCATTACAAGGTTTTTCTTTTTGAATTTGTAAACTAGTTCTCCTCCGACAAGTTGTGAAAATGCAGAGAACAGTCCTACGAAACTGGATAAGAAACCAACTTGGAAATTTGAAGCGTTCAATGCTAATGCGTATGGCACTATATAGCTATCTCCCGCACCGGACATTACCGACGCTGCGCTGCCTTCCTTGATGGAGACTTCACGGGATTTTTCATTCTTTTTCTCTATACTTTTTGCCATTTTTTTTAGAAAAATGATTTATATTTTAACATCTCTCTCTTCTCAATAAGAGATTTTAAGACTCCTGGCAAAAATCCTGTCAAGACAAATTTCTCCAAATAAAAGATTCCGTTCGTTTTTCCAAGACTTATTACAAGAGGAGTTTTTTTTGAAATGTATTTTTCCATCTCTTTTTCCTTTTCCATATTCTTTATATTCTTAATTACGACATGTGATTGTCTTATTGCATTTTGTGCGGTTTTTTCTTCGTTAATATTTGTTACATCTCCTGCAGCAAAAATATTCGGCAGCGAAGTCTGAAGATTTTCATTAACAACTATAAATCCTTTTTTATCGATGATTATTTCTGAGTCTTTTAGGAATTCTGAGTTTGGTGTGATACCTGTGCAAGAAAATGCGAGGTTTGCTTTAATTTTGTTTTTCTTATTTGTAAAATAATATCCATTCTCATATTTCTCAACTCTTTCATTGTATAGTATCTTTACATCATGTTCTTTTAGAAAATCTTGAGCATAGTCTGAAGCTTTCTTAGAAACTCTTTCCATTAATTTTTCATGTGCATGAATTAAAGTTATTTCTTTATCTGGATATCTTGTACATACTTCTGATGCTAATTCGACGCCAACTGGTCCTCCGCCGATTATTAATATTTTTTTAGAATGTTCTAACTTTTCATGATATTTTATTAATTCTTTTGAACGGTTTGCCAAGATAATCTCCTTTTCTTTGAATGGAGAATATTTTGATCCTGAACAAATTACTAAATAATCAAAGCTGGTTTGCGATTTTTTGCAGATGACTTTGTCTTTTTCGATCTTCTTTACACGATCCATCATTATTTTTGTTTTTTTAAGATAGTTTTTGTGCAAAACTTGGATTTTACTCCGGTGCGGAGGTTCGATCAAAGTTCTTAACACTCCCGGTGTGAATTCAAAATAATTCTTAGAATCAATTAATGTCACATCGAATTTTTCTTCGAGATTTTTTGCGATTTCCGCTCCCGCGAAACCCCCTCCGATAATTATGACTCTTTTCATTTTAAAGAAAAAAAGAAAAATAAAATAACTATTTAATTTTTGCTAACTGCCCAGATTCCCGGACCTTTAGCGGCGATATGTACTAATCCTGCAAGCGTTACTACATGCAAAATCGTGTTGTTCCAACTTCCTGAATTCAATGCACCTGGAACTGTCACTGTTGAAATTGCCACTACAAATACTATTACTAATGGCCATACAGTGTATTTTACTTTGAATCCAATCAAAACTGAAAGTCCGAATAAAATTTCAGATAAGATTAAAATCCAAGCAAATATCGAGGGTACTGGGAAGCCGATACTTGTTAACATACCGGTGACTCCTGCAGGGTTCATAAGTTTAGCTAAGCCTGCTGTAAAAAACAACAAACCTATTGAAACTCGAATAGCAAGATAACTCCACTCATTTTTTCCTTTCATTTTACCTCCTAGAATTTATTTATTTTATTAAGATAATTTCATTTATAAAATATCTTGTTCGCCGTTTTCCCAATCAGCTTCTTCTGTTTCAGTTTTTGGTCTTGATTTGAAATGTGATTCTAAACTTTCTAGATAATCATCTAATTTAATTGATTCTCTGGCTCTATATATTTCTCCTACTCCTAACATACAGCAAGCAAGAAAATTATAATCTCGAGTTAGAAGATAAATTGCTGAACACGCCATTAGGTTTGGGATACTTCTTGCCTTGAGAACAAAACCCCTTATCATTCTTTGAGGAATATATTCTTCGCTCAATGATGTGGAGAAAAAATTCCTCATTTCATGAGCTCTTCTTACTGTTGTAGATCCCAGAAAATGTTCTTCTAATTCTTCTTTGAGATTCATTTATTCCAGAAATAAATTTTGATTTATTAAGATTATTGTGTTATGGGCACGGAGGTCGAAATCAAAGATTTCTTGCTCCATGCTTTCTTATCGAATGGGCACGGAGGGAATCGAACCCCCAGCTGGCGGTCTGGAGCCGCCTATTTTACCATTAAACTACGCACCCGTATATTTTTCACAATAAGAATGTTTAAATAATTTGTTAGGCTGAGAAAATGCACAGAAAAGAGTGGTTAAAGTGAACGACAAAGAAATTGCTCAAGAGCTACATAGAAATGAACTAGATTCTTTAGATGACCCTGCTTTGTCTTTAAAAAAATGTGTTGATGATTCATGCGGAAATTACGATTGTCTTTTTCATAGGGATTATGATCATGACCGTTCAAATGGAAACACACAAAGGCCATGTGAATATTATATTTCTAGAGAAAGGGGAATGTGGGAATGGTATCTTCCACCTCCTTCAAGATCTGATGAGTTTAGAGTAATTAATCTCCCGACTGTTAAATCTTCTTGATTTCTTCGATTTCTTCGTCGGAGATTGATGCACCTTTAAATTTGAGTCCGTAAAGCAGTGCGTCAAGAAGCTGATTGTTCTTTATTTCAAAAATGCCTTTTTTATATGCAACATAAATCAGTTCAGTTGAACGAATTATGTTTAGTCCCTTGAAGAGTTTAAAATTTTGATTTTTAACAATGATCTTGGTGTGCAGTTTTTTCTCAAGTAATTTTCTAAGATTCTCCGGATTTTCGCAGAGCATTCTAGTCGTTCTTTCATCTATTGCTAATAGATAATCCACTTTATTTCCAATTATATTTGCTAGCGCGATGCAAGATGCTTCGCCAAGATCAATTAGATGAATTTCTTTGCCGTTTCCAATGAAAGATTTATTCGAGATCTCTAGTATCTCCTGAGTCTTTCTTGAGATTTCTGCGTCTGAAAAACCGACTGAAGAAGGCGATTCAATTATTTTTTGATCAAATAATTCTTTAAGCCTTAGAGCTTCAAGCTCAAAACGTTTTATTTGGATTGGTCTATCTATAACTTCATATTTTACTTCTTTTGTAATTATGAATTTTCCATTGAATTTTTCTTTTAGTTTTTTTAATTCTGGGTATAAACCGTTCATCGAAATACTTATCAAAGTGCTGGCGTCGAAGATTATTACTTTTTCTGTGATCATTTGAAAAAATCTTGTGCAAGTTTAATTCTTGATTTTGCTGTCAGTGTTCTACTCAGAGGAACGTCGGAGATTCCGGTTTGGCCAGCATAATCTGCAAGCTCCCACATTGTAATTCCCAGAAGTTTTGCGGTTTGTTCCATTGAAATTCCGTGTTCATAAATTCTAGAAGCTTTGTTTATCGACGCTCTCCTGAAAACATCCTGAACGTACTTTTTGAATTTACCTGAAAGTTTTCCGATTTCTTTTCTCATTTGCTCAAGATTTTTTGATGCCTGATCCCATTTCTTCTTTTCAATTGATTCGATTGTTAGATCAAGATAATAATTCCATTTTTTGGAGAATTCTGTCCATCCTCGCAACTCTCTGTAGTCTCTTCTTTCTGTTATTTTGCTTAAAGAATATACAATTACAGCGACGGCAATGTTGTCAGGATCTTGAGTCAAAGAAGCAGTGTTTATTGTTCGGTTGCTTAGCTCTCTTATTTTTGAAGGGTCATCTTTTACTAAAGCCTCTTTAGTTTGTTTGAGAATGTCCAGAATATTTTCGACCTCTTGCATAGTAAAAACCTCCAGCGGGTTTTTACGAATCAAGCAACCCACTTCGTGGCATCTATTTTAGTAAAACATCATTAATAAATGTTAAGTTTTTATATTACAAATTCTATTGTATTAAATGGATGTTATAGTTGATACAAATTTTATTTTGTCGTGCATTAGAAATAAATTGGACTTTGCAGACGAGCTTAAATTCAAGGGATTTGAAATAATTGTTCCAGAAGAAGTTGTTAATGAAATAAAGAAAAATAAAAAGCCTGAAGCAGAAACTGCGCTTAAGATAATAAATGAATATAATTTTAAGAAAGTTAGTCTTGGGAAAGGCTATGTTGATAACGGAATAAAAAAATATCTTGACGAACATAAAGATGTTTACTTGGCTACTTTGGATAAAGAATTGCAAAGAAGAGTTCTGAACCGTAAAATAATCATTAGAAATAAGAAAAAAATCGATGTGATTTAATGGCGAAGAGGGGGCATAAGCTTTTTAAACCGTTTTTTACTCTAGATTTCATGTTCTATTTAGCAGAAGTACAAGATTATGTAAGAGTGGAACCGAGACTTTTCGGTTTATCTACTTCCGAGGCTGTTGACAAACAACTTAGGGAAACCTATGCAAATTATTACGATAAAGAACTTGGAAAAGTTGTCGCAGTCGTAGAAGTTTTAGAAGTCGGAAGGGGAGTTATAATTCCTGGTGATGGTGCGGCTTACTACAGTTCAAGATTTAAGATTTTAATTTGGAAACCGGAGCTTCAGGAATTAGTTTACGGCTCAATTTCAGAAATAACGAATTTTGGCGCATTCATTGATCTTGGTGTTGTTAGAGGAATGATTCATATAAGTCAGACAATGGATGACTTTGTGAGCTTCAGTAAAGCAAACTCGCTTTTGGGAAAGAATTCGAAAAGAACTTTGAAACAAGGTGATTTATGTTTAGCTAGAGTTGTTTCAATAAGTCATAAAGGTGACGATCTGAAAATTGGTTTAACAATGAGACAACCAGGATTAGGAAAACTTGAATGGATAAAAGAAGATCATGCTAAGAAACAAAAAGCTGTTGCAAAGGCTGCTAAAGATGAAGAAAAGGGAACTAAATCCAAGAAGGAGAAGAAATAATGCCAGAAAAAAAATTAGCGAGCAAAATAACGAATGAATTGGTTTCAGATTACGAAATAAAGGAAAAAAGTCTGAATAGAGATGAATATACTGAAGGTTGGAAAGGAAGAATAATTGTTCTTAATCCACAAGAATCAGAATTTGCAAAGAAATTAAATTTGACTCAGAAAGGCGAGTTTGCAATAAAAACAAGATGAAATTCGACGTCGTAAAACAAACCGAAAATCCTCTTTTTGGAAGAAAAGAAGTTAGACTAGAAATGGATCACGAATCAAGTCCTAAGAAAAGCGAAGTTGAAGCGTTAATTTCTGAAAAATTTTCTTCTCCGGTGGAAAACATAAAAATAAAATCAATCTCCGGTAATTTTGGGACTAGGAGATTTACCATTGTTGCTAACATTTATGGTTCTGCTCAAGACAAAGATAGAATCGAAATAAAAAGTAAAAAGGAAAGAGATGCGGAAAAGAAAATGATTGCTGAAAGAATAAAGGCTGAAGCAGAAGCGAGGAAAGCGGCTAAAGCCCCGAAAGAATCAACAGAAAATTCTGAAGGAGAAAGTGCATAATGGGTGGGAAAAAAGTTGTAAAGAAAGGAAAGAAACCGCATAAAAACAAACCTACAAGTAAAAAATATTCTAAGTATAAAATCGCTGGTGAAAAGGCTGTTAGAGAAGCAAAATTCTGTCCTAAATGCGGACCAGGAGTTTTCTTAAGAAGTTCTCAAGGAAGATCTTATTGTGGAAAGTGTCATTACACCGAATTCGACAGTAAGAAGTAATAGTAGAAATAATTCTTGAATATGTTACGTGGAAGCAAATACTAAAAAATAAATGCTATAATCCACGATTTAATTTGTGAATGTAAATGTTTCTGTTAGTTTCTAATAAATTATAAACTCTGATTGAATGTCGTCATTATATGACTCTTTTGACGGGTTTCTAATAAATTATAAACCCTGGGAGAGTTTTCAGATCAAACAAGTAGCACGACCTGAAGCCTCTCCTGGGGAAAAAGAGGTGATAATAATCTTAGAACTAAATACTATTTAAACCTTTCGTTTCTGTTACTCTTAAAAAATGACAATGGTTCTTGAACCAATAGTAGTTATCATTTTATTTAAACTGAAGTTAAGGTTAGGCACTACAGCTTATTTTAGTGTTGAATATCATAAGATACAATCTTTATAAAGTTGTTGGCACTAATGTAAGAATGGTGGAAGGACAAGAAAAAGAGGCTAGAAACGTCAAACAAGAGCAAATTCATGACCTTTTGTTTGGAAGAGAGATAAGTTGGCAAGAAATAATTTATGACTTGATTAATACGGAGCAACTTGACCCTTGGGATATCGATATTGTTACTCTTACAGATGGGTATTTGGAGAAAATAAGGTCTTTAGAAGAAGCAGACTTCTTTATTTCTAGCAAAGTTCTGCTTGCAGCTGCGTTTTTACTTAGAATAAAATCTGAGATTTTGCTTAACAAATATATCAAAAGTATAGATGAGATTCTTTTTGGAAAGAAAGATCAAAAAAAGTATTCTATGGAAAGAATTGAACTTGATGAAGAAATTCCGGAGTTAATTCCACGAAGTCCGATGCCGCGTTACAAAAAAGTTACGCTTCAAGAACTTATTGATTCCTTGAATAAAGCGATTATTACAGAAAACCGTAGAATAAAAAAAGAAATTATCAATAAAAACGCTTTGCGTGAGAGCTCAATTTCTTTGCCAAAAAGGACAATAAGTATTACAGATAAAATAAAAGAAATCTATGAACTTCTTTTTGGACACCTCAAAGATGAGAATCTTAGAAAAAATATTTTATTTAGCGAGCTTGTTGTTGGAGAAAAAGAACATAGAATCGCGGCGTTTTCATCTCTTTTGCATTTGGAAAATCAAAGTAAAGTCTGGCTTCATCAAGAGAATCATTTTGGCGAAATAAACGTTTGGCTTAAAGATGTCTACTTTAGGCACAATGGAAATCCTTATGCAGAATTACTTGATTCAATTGAAGAAGTTGAAGAATTCAGTGATAAAGATAAATCTATGGCGGAGAAAGAAGGATGAAAGTTGGTGTTTTATTCTCTGGAGGGAAAGATTCAACTTATGCAGCTTGGCTAGCGAAAAAAGAAGGATACGAAATTGTTTGTTTGATTTCAGTTATTTCTGAGAATAAAGATAGCTACATGTTTCACACGCCATCAATTTCTTCGACGGAAATGCAAGCGCAGGCCATGAGAGTCCCAATAATAATTCAGAAAACCAAAGGGAAGAAAGAAGAAGAGCTTAAAGATTTAGAAAAAGCGATTTTGCATGCTAAAGACAAATATAAAATTAAAGGGGTTGTGACTGGCGCGGTTGAGTCGGTTTATCAAGCAAGTAGAATTCAAAAAATTTGTTCAAAACTTAAACTTGAATGTTTTAATCCGCTTTGGCAGAAAGATCAAATTGAACTATTGGAAGGTCTGGTAAAAAATAAATTTGAAGTTGTTATTAGTGGCGTAGCGGCTTATCCTTTGAATGAAAATTGGTTGGGAAAGAAAATTGATAGAAAATTCATTGAAGAAATCTCTAAACTTAAAGAAAAGTATAAAATAAATCCGGCTGGAGAAGGAGGGGAGTTTGAAAGTTTAGTTTTATTTGCTCCTGGATTGTTTAAGCAAAGACTAAAAATAAAATCATTTAGAGATTATGGCAAAGAAAACTCTTGGAGAAGAGAGTTTGAGTTAAGCTAGAGCCTTTTTCATAAAGTTGTAAGTGAAAACAACTGGGAGTAGAATTATGAGTCCAAAAATTAATGGAATGTTCCAAATAACATCTTTTTCGTCCTGATCCATAAGAAATAAAAGCAGTTTTTTATTAAATAATTTATGAAAGTACAAAATAATGTTTTGATTGTTAATGTTTGTAAAGAGAAACTACATTTTTATGAATTTGTGAAGCCAGTAGGAGATGTTTTGGTTAAGAATAATGTTAAAGGTTTTATCAGGAGATATGATTGTTTGGCTAAAAAAGATCTTGAGAAATCGTCAAAAGTTATAATCTGTGGAACGTCTTTGGCTGATTTTGAGTATATTGGTCAGATTGATAAATTCAATTGGATCAAAGATTATGGTAAACCTATTTTGGGAATTTGTGCAGGAATGCAAATAATTGTTAAACTTTTTGGAGGGGAATTAGAGAAAAATGAAAAAATTGGGCTTGAGAAAATTAATTTTAAAAAAGGATTCCTCGGTGCTAATGGAGAAAAAGAGGTTTATCAATTGCATGGGCTTAGCGTGATAAGGGTTGGAAAAGATTTTGAAGTTTATTCTAAATCTCCTTCGGGGATTGGGGCAATAAAGCATAAGCAAAAAAAGATCTTTGGGTGCTTATTTCATCCGGAAGTTAGAAACAAGGAATTAATTGAAGAGTTTGTAAAAGAAAATAAAGAATAAAAAATAAAACGACTGATTTTACTTTCTTTTTTTAGAAGAGTAGTTTCTTATTAGTTTACCGATACCGATTACTAGAACTCCCCCACCTAGTACCCATAGGAACCAAGTGTCTGTAACGCTGAATACACCCATTGCAGCTAGAATCAAAACTATACCGATAAGGGTGACCAACCAAGCTGTTAACTTTGCCATTTTCAACCTCCTTTCTTAATTGAGTTAAGAAAATGTGATTTAAATAAATATCTTTTTGGTTGATTGTTAAAGTTTCAGATCCTTTTCTTTCCCAGATGTCATGTCTTTTTCCTTGAATTTTTTTGCTTTGACTTCTTTTTCTCCGACGAAGATAACTTTACTTATTGAATATGCGTTTGCGTATTCTAGCGCTTTGGATGGTTTTCCATAATAAATTGAAACAGATTTATTTTTTTCGCGGAGTTTTTGCGCTATACTTATTGCTTCTTTGTCCTGGTTTAAAGAAATTACTAAATATTCTGTTGAATTTATTTCTGCTTGAGCCAAAACAGAAACTCTTTCGACTCCGAATGAAATCCCAGCGCATTGATTTTCTCCGACCTTGTAGCTTCCTCCAGCAATCATTGTTTCTTTCATTTTTTCTGACTTTATTTCGAATACCGTTCCATTGTAATAAGATAGTCCTCTAATTACCGTCGGTGAGAACACAACTTTTACTCCGAAGTTTTTGCAGTAATTCATCAATTCTAAGATTTCTTTATATGAATCAAATTTTTTGAAATATGATTGACCCTCTTTTATTTTTTGGAGGATTTTTTCTGCTTTGAATTTTTTTAGATTCTCAATAATTTCTTTTTCTGGAAGTTTATCGTATTTGTCAAGTTCTCTTAAAACTTGGGGGCGAACATTTTCCTTTATTCCTTCTTTTTCTAAAATTTCGTTTAAGAGTTTACGGTTGTTAATGTAAATTATTGATTTTATTTTTAGTTTGTCTAGAATTTCATTTGCTAACGTCAAGATCTCTGCTTCATCTTTTATTGTGGAGCCTATTACGTCAGCGTCGCATTGTGTGAACTGTCTGAAGCGGTTTGTTGATGCTGGCTCGTCTCTGAATACTTCTCCGATCTGGTATCTTTTGTAAGGGAGTTTTTTGTTGTTGGAAATTCTTTTTAATTGAAAGGTAAATTCATATCTTAATGCAAGTTTTCTTTTTCCTTTGTCTTCAAGTTTGTAAGTGTCTGAGATAGCTTCGTCGTTTTCGTCGGATTGTGATTTTACAAATTCTTCTGGTTCGATTATTGGCGTTTCAGCGGGCTCGAAGCCATATTTTTCGAAAGTCTGGACTATGATTTTTTTTATTGCCGCTCGTTTTTGGGCTTCTTCTCCGGTGAAATCTTTGAATCCTTTCAGCGTTTCCATGTTTGTATTAATGAAATCGGGATTAAAAATGTTGTTAAACGTTATGTTAATAAATAATAACTTCATTTGATTAATATGAATATTCCTAAAGTTGAATTCAGCGTTGCTTCTCTTAAAGTTACTTTACCTATAATTCAGGATTTTCTAAATCCTCGGAAGAATGATTGGGATTGGAGTGGTTCAATTTATCGACATTATCCGGAATTAAAGAATAGACTTGATCGAATAAAAGATATTAATAAACGGAAAAAAATTGAAAAAGAATTTTTTGAAGAAATATTTTATGAGAAAAAAGATGAACTAGAAATGAAAAAGAAGATTTTTCAAAAAGAGTGGAATAAGGTTAATGACAAAATAATGATTGCTTTGTCAGAGGTTATGGAACAAAAATGGCCTAAGCAAGACAGAAAGATTTATGCTGGTATCTCTTTAAATCCAATTTGCCCTCGATGGATAAAAGATAGAAGTTTTGATGTTTTTTATGATTCGACCATAAAACAAATGAAGGAAACAGTGATTCATGAAGCTTCACATTTCCTTTACTTTGAAAAATGGAAGAAAGTTTTTCCCCAGACTAAAGAAGAAGAGTTTGATTATCCTTATCTGGTATGGAAGTTAAGTGAGATGGTGCCAGCAATTATATTAAATGATAAAAAAATTCAAGAAGTTTTTAGATTTAAATTTGGTTCATATGATGAATTTCAGAATTTTTTATTGAATGGACAACCTATTTTGTCTTATTTACAGGAATTTTATGATAATCGTGAAAGTTTTGAAGATTTCTTAGTTAAATCTTGGGAATTTGTTAAGGGAAATGAGAAGGAAATTAACTCAATTTAACAAATCTTTTGGATCCCAATAATGCTTAAAAAAGGAGAGATTTTGGATATTTTATGAAATCTAAAAGATTGTTGATGTTAGTATTTGGATTAGTCTTGGTTGCATTCTTGGCTAATTTAGTGTTGGCTGATGAAATTAAATTGCTTTGTTTAGATGAAGGAGATAGTATTGAATTCTCAAAATGTAATGAAGGAATTGCGGACCGTGAATGTACAAGCAGCGGCGGTTGCCAATATTGCGTTAAAGAAGTTAGTCCTGGAGTTTATTGTCCAATGAGTCTGAATGCGTGCAACTCGGAAGAATTAACGTGCGGCTCTGAGGATGAAGGAGGAATAAATGAAGACAATTCTGATGACAATAACGATGATTCAAATAATGAGGATGATAACAAGAAAGCAACTGTAGGTGCTAAATTTAATAGTCAAGTTGTAAAGAGTGCCGATGATGTTGAAACTAATGAAGATGGAGAAAAAATTTCACTTACAAAACAACAAACTAAAGATAATAAGGTGTTTTATTTTATCGGGATGTTTTTGATTGAACTGTTTATTTTTGCAGCTTTGATTTATTTCATTAGCTCTAAGAAGAAGGGAAAAAAGAAATGAGCGGTAATGATTTAGTTTATATGAATATTGCACTCGATGAAGCACGAAAGGCTAAACTAGAAGGAAATTTACCGATAGGAGCGGCATTAGTTATTGACGGAGAGGTTATAGGTGTTGGAAGAAATAATCAGGTGACTGATTCTAATTTTTTTTCTCATGCAGAATTGAAGTTAGTTGAAGAGTATGCTTCTTTAATACAAGCTTCCCATAATGGCGGAAAACGGATAGAAGTTTTTACGACGCTGGAGCCGTGCCTTATGTGCTTTGGTACAATGATTCATAATCGGGTTGGTAGAATTATTTATGCTTGTCCGGATCCTCTTGCAGGAGCGAGCTCAGTGAGTCCGCCAACGAGTTGGTATGAAAGAAGATGGCCACAGATTGTGAATAATATTGGAAGAGATGAATCTTATCAATTACTTGCCGAATATATGTTAGAACATTCAGATCGATGGGAAAGGGCGCTTCAGCAGTATGAAGAAATGCAGAGGGAATTTAAGAAGGGGGGATGAAATTTAAGGGCGGATCGAAATAAATTTCTTGTCCCACTCTTTTCTCGCTAAGTTCGAAAGGGCGGAAAGAGGGAATCGAACCCTCGTTTTGCGAGCCACAGTCACACGTTCTACCATTGAACTACAACCGCCATGATTAAATTAGAAATAATGAGTATAAAAGATTTATTGATCTGACTGAGTTGGGCAGGAATCATACAAAGGTTGATTGTCTCTTTCGGCTCTCTGAAGTAATCTGTCTGCCATTTCTTTTCCATATAACTTTGCTGCACATTCATAGGAAAGAGATGCGTCACTATAGTCAAATTCGTTTTGATCATATTCTCCCAAAGGAACTAACTGACCTTCCATTTCTACGGCATGACAAAGATCGCATCTTCTTAATCTTTGTTTAATCTCTTTTGGTTGAGTTCGAGGCATGCTATCTAAAGCGAGAACTTTTCTATATTCTTCTCCATTTGGACCTTCTAATAAATTTTTTAGTGTGTCTTCAATTGTCATAAAATTTCATTAGAAAATGCGTATTTAAACTTTTGCATAGTTGCCACTGATTGGTAATAAAATAAAAAGAGAAAATAAAATAAAAAA
This sequence comes from Candidatus Woesearchaeota archaeon, assembly GCA_964518155.1. GTDB lineage: Archaea > Nanobdellota > Nanobdellia > Pacearchaeales > GW2011-AR1 > JAUSKC01. The sequence continues at coordinate 14,200 of CAZFDH010000001.1, read as the reverse complement.
TGAAATTAAAGTGTTGTTATATCATCACTTGTTTCAGATGTTGAACATACTTGTCTTTCACCGTTAACAGTGAAGTAAGGCGCAACAGTAACACTTGTTGGTGTTGTTGACATAGATATAACAGCAGTTTTTCTGTCAAGTTCGTTTAGATCGACTGTGTCGTTCGAAGCAGAAGTTGTTCCGTCGCTAGCGACTACTAAAACTCCATTGATATCTCCACCACCTGCAGCTCTTTCAACTGTAACATTTAACTTGTCTGCTACAGGATCGTAAACCGCAGAAACGATATTTACATTTATCAAAGGACATTGACTTAATGTGTCGATTTGTCCGCTGCTGCTGTCGATTAAATTTCTTATAACTACCCAAACTATTCCTAATGCTACAAGCACTAAAAGGATAATTATTAGAGCGGTAACAACATCAGAAAGACCTTTTTTATTATTCATAATCTCACCTCCTTTCATCCTCTTTATTGAATGCAACGCATCCTGAGTGTACAAATTAATCGCCTTATTTAAAACTTTTTATTCTCGAGAATTATTATATCTATCAATGACGTCGAAGAAATCTTTTCCAGAAATAACTTTGTCAACTTCAGTAAGGCCCCTTTGTTCAACAAATTCGGCGAATGCCTGCGGTGAGTAATTTCTTTTTCTTAATGAAGCGACTGTAGGGAGTTTTTCATCTTCTGAAGAAGAAAATTCGCCCGACTCGATTAATGCAGTGATTTTTCTTTTTGATAAAACCAAATCCGTGAATTTAACTCTCCCGATGAAAAATGAGTGAGGGTATTTTTTTCCGAAAACTTCGAAAATCAATTTTTGTCTTTCTGCGTTGTCACGATGGTCTTTTCCACGGATTATGTGAGTCATTTTTAGTTCCATGTCGTCGACGGCAACGGCTAAATTCATTAACGGCCAAACGCGATATTTTTTTCCTTGCAACGGATGATCCTTTTCAGAAATTCTTGCAAGAGGGAAATCTCTCATTGCAGGATTAGGATGTTTCATGTCGGATTTGAATCTCAAAACCGCTTCGCCTTCTTTGAATCCTTTTTTATCAAGCATTTCTGCCCAACGCTGGAGGTTTTCTTTAACTGTAAACTTTCTACAAGGACAATCTTTTTTCTTCATTGAAAGTTCTTTGAATTTTTCCTGAGGACAAGTGCAAACATAGGCCTTGTCTTTTTTTATTAGTTCTAGAGCGTATTTGTAATAAAGTTCAATTCTATCTGAAGCATTCAGATATTCTGTTACGTTTGCGAAAATCCAATCACAATCCTTTTTCAAATCGGCGTAGGCAGATTTTAAAGTTGTTTCTGGATCAGTGTCGTCGATGATTATGTAAAATTTTCCTCCGTATTTTTTTACGTATAAGGATGAAGCCATGTTTGAAATTATGTGACCTACATGCATTGGACCTGATGGGGCTGGGCGGAAACGCATTACTACTCCTGATTTTGGAACGTCGGGCAATTCGGGAAGACCAACACGAGATTCTCTTTCCGAGATTATTTCTTTTAGCGATTCAAATTCTTTTTCTTGTTTTTGAAGTGATAGTTTGTTTACTTCTAAGACAATTTCATTTATTTTTTTAGAATATTCTTTGACATCTTCTCGTTTTAGTCCTTCGTTAAATAAAGAAGAAATTACGCTTCCGACTTGGGCTTTTCCTTCGTGAGCAAGAGCGTTTTTTAGCGCATAGGCTTTTGTTTTTTTCTCAAAATCTTTCATAGTGGTTTATGTTAAAGATAGTTTAAATATTTAATTTAAGAATTCTGTTTTGTTTTTCTTTTCAAGAACTTCAACTCTTTGCTGAAGGTGATAAACTTGGCTTGTGAGGTCGTCGATTTTGTTCGTCATATCAATCAAACGTTTTGCAAGTTTTTTTCTTCTTTCTTCAGGAGAATGATTTTCTTGTAAGTTTTCAGAATAAGTTTCAACTCTTGGCTGATCGAAGTTAAACATTGGTAGGCCTGAAGCGTTTTCTGGAGAAGGAGCTGTCTGAGATTCCTTGACGTCCTCTTTCATTCTTTCAACTCTATCTTGATGTTTTCTATAAAATTCTCCCAAATCTACAACATCCCTTTTCTTACCCATTCCAAAAAAGGCCATATTTTCTAGATGAAACTGACGTTTTTAAATTTAAGGATTGAAGACTATCTATTTTTAATTTGACTTGACATCTTATTTCTTAAAGCCATTAATTTATCAACTGAATCTAAATTCATTTTTTCTCCATGAGGACTAACTAAATCAGTAAAATCTAGACCTTTTCCAACAAGAATATAATTTCTGCCTGAAAGAGAGTAATCAGAGCTTTTCATAAATCCCCTCAATGGTTCATAAGGAAACCATTGATCGTCTAAGTAAAGATCTAGAAATACATGTCCACTTACATGTGAACTAGGATTAATAATATTCTCTTCCTCAAATGTTTCTACATATCTTGTAGGGATTCCTGCTTCCCTTGATAGTACGCAAAATGCTAAAGCGACATCACTACATCCACTAGTTAATTCTTCCTCTAAAATCTGCTCTGCTGTTTTCATTCTAAATCTAGGAGATAATTTCTTGTTTACATCACTTCTAAACTTCTGAATATATTCTCCGATATTTCTTCTCGTAGTACTATTCCCCATAGACCTAGCTCTTGTTAAGTGAACTCTTGTTATTTCTCCCCTACTTGTTCGTTCTCCTTCTCCAAGGAAATATCTTGGATCATTTAGATTCTGCATTTCCATACAATTTTAGCAAAAGAAGTAGTTAAAAATCTTCCCATACATTTTTTAAACACTGTTAACTAATTATTTGTATGGCTGAAATAAAGTCGGTTGATCAACTAATACAAGATGTAAGCTCTTACTACAAAAAAAAGGGTGGGCCGGAATCAAATCACGATCTTCTCTATGAGTCGTTCACGGAAACTGTTGAACCAGTTTATTATTTCTTGTTAGATCTTCTTGGGAGTTTTGGTTATAAAGTTGAAAAACTCGTTGATAACTTTTCGTTGCCTCCGGGTTCACCGCATGCGCAAGAATTAGGACAAAGGAAAGGAATTATGCAGCAGCAAGCATCTAAATTATTAGGGGATACCAACACGGTCTTAAGAAGTATTTTGAATTTAATTTATGACTTAAGAGAATTTAGAATTCGACTTGATCACTATGAAGGATTGAAATCAAAAGATAGTTCGATGAGAAATGCGGCTTTGCTTTCTCTGAAACAAATTTGGATGGACAAAGTAGATTTCCAAAAAGGTAACTCCAGTTTAAAGGGTTTGGCGACGACACAGGCAGGTTTTGTTACAGTGATTGATGCGTTTTTGGCTTCTGAAGATGTTAAGTCAGCTGAGAAATTGGATTTGAATGACAGAGTAAAAAGAATTGTAATCTCAAGAGTTCAAGAGTTTGAGACATGGCTTTCTCAGTCCGAAGCGGAATTAAGAAAAAGATATGAAATAGAAAGAAATTATTTGAAAAGCCAAGTTAACAGTTTGAAACTTTATTCCCGATGGGTTAAACCGTATTTGAGAATGTCAGAAGAGCTTGAATCCAAACATTTAGGTAGAGATCCAAATATTGTGAATATCTTTAATCGTACTGTTTTTGAAGTTGTTCTTTTGGGGAAATCATCTGTCGATCCGGCTGGAGAAGCAGCATCGGGAAATATGCCGATGGATTTTGCAAAAATGAAATTCAAACGAAAATATAACAAATGTGTTCTACTGAGCTTTAGGTTTGTTGGGCTTCCAGGTCAAGGAGCTTATGTTGGTAAGACAGAAGTTAACTTCAAAGCATACGCGTTAAATGATGATGAATTGAAGAAATTAGATGAAGAATTGAATAAGTCAGATTTGGGTGATGTTCTTAGATTAATTGAAGGTTCTACGACGGAGAGTTTGGACCAACTACAAAAAGATATTGATTATTTCTTAGGTGAAGATAAAGAACAGGAAAAAAAGAAAAAAGAAGTCAAAGATGATTCGAATCCTTTCAAAGCGTTAATTGGAGGATACGATAAGACTGAAGATAAAAAAGAAGACAAAAAGAAAGACGGTAAGATAAGAGAAGATGATTGGATAGAAAAAAATTATTTGAGAAAAAATGCGGCGGAAGGTGCGACAGATAGCTTGTATGCGATTTTCGACACTTACAAAAAAGCACATGGAATGGTTAGTTTTACTTAGTTAAGCTTAAATATTTTTGAAGTGTTTATTTCTGATGGATAAAGGGGAGAAAAGTAATGCTAAGGTGACTGGGAAAGGAATTCCCGATGTCGGTTCTCTAAAGAAAAATTCAAAGCCAGAGTTCGTGCGTGATGCCAAAAGCGGTCGAAGAGAAAAGGATTCGAAGGAAAGAAAAATTTCTGATGAAGAAGAGTTTAAAGATTCAGAAGGAAAAGAGGCTAAAGAATTTGTGGATGATCACAAAGAAAAGACCCCTGAAGTTAAATTAGAATTACCTGAGGCGAATCCGACGCTGAAGGAAGAAAAACTTCAACAGAGAGTAAGAGATTTGGAAGAAGTTCTTTCAGGAGTGGTTTTGCCTCAAGAAGATCGCCGCAGGTATCAAGGAAAAAAATATGAAACAAGTTATAATTCAAGTGATTATCAGGAAGTCTCCAAAGAAGTTCAAGAAATTATGCCGCATGAAAAAATGAGGGCGGTGACTGCAGATGATGTTTATTCAGTCAGACCTAAAGAATTTGAAGAAAGAGATGCAAAATATTTTGTTTCCGACGGCAGATTTGTAAGAGTTGATGAAGAGAAAGGTCCGGAATTTATGCGCAAGTACAAAACGAGATAAGTTTAAATAAATAAAATTCATTAGTTCAAAATGGTAAAAGTTGGTGGATACAAAGTCGAAGATATTTATCAAGGCGGTTACGATTCTTTCAAACCAAATTATGGTCCATTTATAGGAGGCGGAATAAGAGTTCCGACGGGACAGATTGGTGCGCCAACGAAACCAGATACTGCAAATCAAATTGCACAAGTTAATGCGTTGTTAAATCAAGGTATTGTTCCGATTGAAGTTGGCGCTTTGTCTCCAGATGTTTTTGATCAAATTCCAAAAGATCATTTTAAGGAAATAAACAGGATGGCTAAATTAACTGGTGCTAAGATTTCTGTTCATGCTCCTTTGATGGAAGCGTCGGGACTAGATCAGCAAGCTGGATGGAGCGAAGAAAATAGAGTTTTAGCAGAGAGGAGATTTATGTCAGTTATTGACAAGACTTTTGATTTGGATGAAAATGGAAGAATTCCGATTGTAATGCATTCGGCGAATATTCCGGGAACTGAGTGGAAGATCGACGAGAAAGGCAACAAAGTTATTGAAAAAATGATTGTTGTCGACAGGGAAAGTGGAAGAATGACTCCGATCGAGGCGAAGGAGAGATATTATCCGAGTATGGGAAAAGATGAATTTGGTAAAGTTCCAGACATTTATGATGAATTAAAAACTGTAAATCATAGTCAATGGGATCAAGAATTATCTAAAGTTGAATTTCAGAGAGAAAGTGCGGAAAGAATTATTGAAAATGTTTCTCCAATTGCAAGAGCTAAATTTTTGCAACTAGTGCAATATAATGATGATCCACAGCATGCTCCTAAACCAGAAATAGAGGAAGGAGAACAGCAAGATATCAGTAAAATTTATTCGGCGCATGAGTATATGAAACAGGCAAGTTTAAGTGCAAATGGTAATTTCAATAAGGCCTACAAATATGGCACTGAGGAAGATAGGAAAGAGTTATTGAAAGTTGCTGAAGAATATAAAAAGATGTTAGGAATACAAGAAAAAGATGGAAAAATGATTAGAGAAATAACTTCACTTGATCCAAAAAGACAGTCTGATGCGCTTTTTTATTTGAATCAAGAGCTGGAAAAATTTAATCCAAACCTTTTCGTTCAAGTTGAAGAATTTGCTAAAGAAAAGTCGTCGCAGACGTTCGCGAATGTTGCATGGCATGCGTTTGAAGAATCTAAGAAGCGAGGAATTGCGCCTCCTAAAATTGGAATTGAAAATGTTTATCCTGGAATTGCGCATTCGATGGGTGATGAAATGGCTGCGTTGATTGAAGCTTCGAGGAAGAATTTTATTGATACTGCTTTGAAAAAAGGTTTGTCACAAGGTGAAGCGGAAAAGGCAGCGAAAGATATAATTGGTATGACTTTTGACGTCGGGCATTTGAATATTGCGAAGAAGCATGGTTTTACTGACAAAGATTTAGTTAAGGAAGCCGAGAAATTTGCGAAGTATGTTAAGCATGTTCATTTAACAGATAACTTCGGTTATAGTGATAGTCACTTGGCTCCTGGAATGGGAAACGTTCCGTTTAAAGAACATTTAGAAGTTTTGGAAAAAGCAGGCGTTCTTGGAGATACGCGGAAGATCGTCGAGGCTTCAGGTATTCCGCAGCATTTCGGAATTTCTCCTTATCCTGCAATTTTAGAAGGAATGGGTTCGCCGATATATGGAATGAAAATGGGACCGTATTGGAATCAAACGAATGGATTGTATCAAGGTTATTTTGGCGGTTATGGTATGATGCTTCCTCAAACAAATTATGAGACTTGGGGCGCGGGTTTTTCACGGCTTCCGTCGGAACTAGGTGGTTCAGCTCAAGGTGCGGCTGGAAGCAGAATGAGTGGAAGACCAATGGAGTGAATATTTAAAAACTAAAAATGATTATTAAATAAAAGAGTGTGAGAATGGCAAAAGAAAAGAGTGTGAAAAAGAAATCTAAGAAAAAGGATTTGAAACAAATTCCAACATTAAAACTTAGCAACGAGCATGACATTGCGCTAGATTTTGCAACTAAAGCTTACAAGAAATTTGATAAGATAATAAAATCAGTAATTCTTTTTGGTTCAAGTGCGAAGAAAACTGCAGTTGCTGGTTCTGATATAGATATTATAATAATTATCGACGATGTTTCAATCAGATGGGATCAAGAACTAATTGCTTGGTATAGAGAAGAACTTGAGAAAGTGATAAAAGCAAATCCTTACTCAAAAGAATTGCATATTAATACGGTTAAGTTAAGCACATGGTGGCAGGACTTAATGAGAGGAGATCCGATTGTAATTAATGTTTTACGTTATGGTGAAGCAATGATTGACATGGCTGGATTTTTTGAGCCGCAAAAATATTTGCTTTTGACTGGTAAAATAAAATCTACTCCGGAATCAATTTATAGTTTACTTGAACGAGCACCGACGCATTTAGCTAGGAGCAAAGCTTCAGAACTTGGTGCAATTGAAGGTTTGTATTGGTGTATGGTTGATGCTGCGCATGCTGCATTGATTGCCGCAAGAGTTGTTCCACCTTCGCCAGAACATGTCTCGGTTGATTTGAAAGAAGTGTTTGTCGACAGCAAAAAACTTGATTCAAAATACGTAGGTTGGTATAATGAGTTACACGTTTTACATAAAAAAATAATGCAGGGCGAGATAAGAGATCTTAAAGGCGCTGAGATTGACGTATGGCAAGCAAGAACTGAAGATTTTTTATCGACGATGGTAAGAATAGTTAAAGAGATTGTTCAGTGATTAAGGGAATAAACTTTGTAATTCTTTCTTTCTAACATTCTTAGTAACTCCTGTTGCGAGTTTATCAAAGGTTACTTCTTCCATTGTTTCAAGAATAGCCACAACTTTGTTATACTTATCTAAAACCTTTTGTGCGTCATCTTTATCTTGTTGTGAGAAGTTTCCAGTTTTAGATTTTATTTTTTCTTGAGCTTGTGTTACTTTCCTTAATATATCGCCATATGCTTCTGTTTGATATTGATCTAGTTCTGCTTTAGCTTCAGGGCTTTTACTTTCTAGATATTCGTCAATTAATTGATCATAATAAGTCCCTAACTCTTTTACAGTTGACTTTCCCTTAAATTCTTGGTATTTAGCCATATAAGTTCCTACTGCTTTTTCTATTCCCTTTTCTGATGCAAATGTACCTTCAATAAATCCTTGTAGTTCTGGACCGAATCCTAAATCTTTCGCTAGACCCTCTAAAGATCCCTTAGCTCCTGCTAAATCTTTTTCAGATAAGAATCTTCCAGCTAGTCCACCGTACTGGAATTTTTTCATTTCATCAGTGTTTGCCATAAAAATAGATAATTTCAGAATATATAAAGCTTTGGGTTTTGTTGTCACTACTTAGTGTAACAAAATTACTTCATTTCTTGGTAATCGACTCTTATTTTCCCAGGAAGCTTTGATTTTACTTGTTTTATTGCTACTCTAAGAGTTTGAACTGCTTTCGGATTAGGAAGATGGAATATGAAAACCTCGTCGCCTTGTTTGACGATTGCCGCTTTACCCATCGATTTCCCGAAGGAAAGCTGCATTCCTGTCTGCATTCTATCTGCACCAGCACCAGTCAACATTTTATTCTCTCTTTGAACGTGGTGAGGGAAAGGAACTACTTTGAAGACATATTGTCCGTTAAGAGATTTGTCTAGTTTTTTATTCAAGAACTGTCTGCATGCTTCCAATGCGTTGTGCCTTATTTGGACGTCTTCTGTAGAAACTACCTTTAGAATGTGGGGCAGTTTTTTCTCAGTAACGAGCTTTTCATTACCCATTGTGAATTTTACGATTTTTTGAGGAGGAACAGTCTTTATGTAAGCCTTATTCTTTCTTTTAGAAATTCTTGTGAAAGGTACCACAGTTTTCTTTGAATATGCACTAGCTTTTCTTAATCCCATTTTATGCTACACCCCTTCCCACTTGGGGTTTTTTTGTATAATCATTTTTAACACCGAGATTATATGGACCGAATTCATATACTTCTACTGATCTCACTGGAATTTGTATTCCTGCTAAAAAATAACCTGCATTTTCAGAACCAAATTGTTTCCTATACTCTAAAATTCCGCGACCAATATCAACTACTTCTCCTTTTTTAAAACCTAGAACATTAACATGGGTTCCAACTAATTTTCTTAACAATCTGCTAGTTGTAAATCTTCTATGACCTTGTTTTGATCCTGTCATCTTATTTTACCTCCACATCGGTAGAAATTGATTGTCCTGGAAGGCCTTTCTCGAAGATTGCCCTTACTGCACCTTTGTTTCCATGTGCTCCAGAAATTTTACCTTTGATTATTTTTCCTGCAGGCGACTTCCACTCAACGTCTTTGCCGACGAGTTTTTGAGCATCAGATCGGGATTTAGATCCATCTATCTCTATTAAAAAATGCCTTTCGTGAATTGTGTTTTTTCCACGCCTGAATTGAACAACTTTTCCTTTCATTTTAATCATTAATTACTATTTTAGTAAAGAAGAAAGTTAGTTTAAAAAGGTTACTGAGAATTAAGTAAAGAAATTAGATCACCTCTAATTGAGAATAGTATCTCCTGTGAAAGATCTTTTTTAGGGTAGGGAGAATAATTTCCGGTTGGATTTTGATCTTCAAAGGTTATCCCATACTTTTGAATTGAGCCGTTAAATCTTGGAATTAAATGTGCATGTAAATGATGAGCATCGTTTCCTAATATTGCCAGGTTCTCTCTAGAAAATGATGACCCAATTAATTGAAGTATTGCCTTTTTCCAAGTTGGAATAATTAACCCAAATAATTCATTTCTCTCATCTGAATTCATATCTGTCAAAAAATTCGCCTGATCTCTTGTTGCCCAAGCATAGCATCTTCCTAAAAAAGGAAATTGGGTTTGGTGTAAATATAATTCCCAATGATCAAATTCCTTCAGTCTAAATTTAGAGTAATCTTTAGTCATAAATTAAATATTTCTAAAGAGTTTTAATAATTATTGGATTATTTCTGGAGCACAATAATTTGCCTTCCGACGATTTGATTCTTTCTATAGTCGGCGATTGGGAAATATTCGTTTATTGTAAACTGAGTTTTTTCAGCGATTTTTACAAAGTCAGCGCCGATTCTTTCGTTTTTATTAACTAAAATAAATGGAGCGGTGAGAACTATCCGGCCAGAGATTTTTCCTTTTAGATTATTTATAACTTTTATAATTAAATTTTCGTAGTAATTTAAGATGTCTTTTGCTCTTTCTTTTGTAGGCATTTTTTTTAATATTTGTCCCAGGTCGGGCTCGGAAACGATGACGTTTGCTTTTGGAATTGAAACTTTTGAGGAATCATTATTTATTAGTGTGTAACTTTTAGGATTAAATTTTGCCCACTTCAAGTTTTGCGCTGCGCCTTCAATTGCGGTTTTATCTTTGTCTATTCCGATTACTTTTATGTCCTGCAAAAGCGCTTCCTGTAAAACGACTCCAATTCCGCAAAAAGGATCGACGAGAATTTCGTTTTCCTCTACTAGAGAAAGATTAATCATTATCTTCGCAAGGCGCGGAGAAATTGCAAGTGCTTCTCTTCTTACTGGCTTTTCAATGTCGCGCTTTTCTATTTCTTTAAAATTTGTTTTTGAAATTATTTTTCCAAAATAGTCTTCATTCTCGTCGGAGAACACGAAGAATTCTATATCAATCAAGTCAGAACCTGAGATGAAAACTCTTTCTCCTGATTGCAAATCCAGTGAACCGGTTAAATTTTTTAAAGTTGGCTTTAATTTTTCAGAACGGAACCTTTGTTTTAAATATTCAACTATCTCGTCGTAGAATTCATTTTCTCCAAAATCCCAGACACAGTAATTAAAATTATTTTTTGTTCCGCTGTAAAGTTCTTTTTTTTCAAGCTCGTTAAGTATTCCTTCAGATTTTCCTTTTGAAATTATTTCTCCTATTGAAATTGTTCCGCCTAAATTTTTGACGAGCAGAGGATTTATCTTTTGACGAACTTCCAGAAGCATCCCGTTATTTACAACTGAGAAGTCTACGACTTTATTTCCAATTTTTTCCAGATATGAAAGTATCTCAGCGACGGAAAGTTCAGGATTTCTCCCCAAGATAAATAAATATTTCATATAGAATTAAAGCCTCGAATCTTTAAATAGTTAATTCGTAATCTCCCAGCTCCTCACCTAAGAGTTCGAAAATTTTAGGATTAACATTAAGTTGAGATTGATTCTTTTGTTTTTCAATATGTTTTGTAACTTCTTCCATTGTGCTTTTTTCGATTTTAGTTGTTAACTTTTTGATGACACTTCCTATGAATAAGAACGAAGCATCGTTAGTTGAAAGCAGTTCGGCATATTGATCTTTTCCGGCAATTTGATATTTTATTCTCATTCTGCCTTTTTCCAGATTCATAATTTCTTTTCTTTGAGTGTAATCAATTAAATCATTTATCAAAATTGAAGCGTTCTTTCTGGCTTCGTCAACTTTATGTGCGTTTGATTTTCCCTTCTTGAATTCCGCTCTTGCAGAAACAATATTTTCCAGAATTCTCAAATGCTGGTGAGTAAACTTACTGGTTTTAACAAGATCTTTCTCGAATGACTGAATTAGTTTTTCCTGAGAGTGATTTCCGAAAATTCCTTTCAAAAGCTCGAAAACATCCTTGTGGATTTGCTCAATTGTTTTTTCCTGCGCACGTTTTTCAATTTGCTCCCTTAGTTCAACGAGCCGCTTCAAATAATCTTCTGTGTCTTTGATTAACTTGTCAATTTCAGCGCCTTCAATTTCTTTTAATTTCTCGTGCTCGTAGTCTTTGTAGAGCTTAACTACTTTTTCTAAAATGTCGACGTATTTCTTCTCAAGCATTTTTTCTTTTTCTAAGAATGCTTTCTTTACGTCTTCTACAATTTGTTTTGGAGCTGGAGGAGGAAGGCCGTGAAGCATCAACAATGCTTGAGTTGGAGTTACAACACCCCAGTAAATATCATGAACTAAAATATCTAACAATGCAAGTTTTGCCCGCTTGACTGTTTTATCACCCATTGACATAAACATATCAATTGCTTCAGGTGAAGGTTTAAGTCTTCCCATTTTCAGCAATGCTTTCCAAGGCAAGAATGTTCCACGATCGTAGATTGGAATTCCGTCACGAATAAAAGTAAACATTACCGGATGAGCATCTTTAACCGATTCCCAGAAGTCAGTTAACAAATAAACTTGAACGTTAAGCAGGTTTTTTTTCGCTCCGGCCAAAGCAGTTGCTTCACCGATGTATTGATTGATAATACTTCTTAATCTTTCTTTTAGTTCCAAACGCGGCATTTTTTTAACGTCTGTGTCGTTAATTACAATGAAAACGTCGACGTCAGATGTTGTTGTTGCGTCTCCACGAACTAAACTTCCTCCGATAACATATGAAACAATGTATTTGTCAAATTTGTTCAAGACAAGAGATTTATGAATTTCTGCAAGTCGTAATGAAGATAAAAGCCCAGTGTCGTGAATCGGGAAAGACAATGCAATTGAAGAAACAAGATCAAATTTACTGTCAAGGCAAAGTTCCCATAAGTCGACTGGAGTTTTAATTTGAAGCCATACTTTTTGTTTCGTTTTTTCGATTTCTTTTATTACTTCTTCTTTTATTTTTGGAATTTCTTTTAAGTTGTCTTCGGGAATAATCATGTAAAGCTGCAAATGAGTTTCAGTTTGTTTTGGGACTTCCTCTTCTTCGATAAAGAATTTTATTGATTGCTGAGGCAAGATGCTTATTGATTGTGTGAAAGGATATTTTTTAACGATGAAATTTTTTAACTTTTCAAGTTCCTTTTTCGTCTTGTCCATTTCTTTCTGCATTTCGCTGTTGTTCTCCGGCAAGATCGGTTTTTTCTCAGAATACTTGTTATCAATTTTCATTTCCGGAATGTTTTCGACAGAATCATTTTTGTCGTTTGCCATAGTGAAAAATAAGGATCGTCACTTATAAATGTTACTAATAGAAATATTTTAAAGCGCTAAAGTGAGGTAGAAATATGGAAAGATATCTGAATCCGCTGGAAAAGAAAAAATTTATTTTGAAAGGGGGGAGAGATCACCATTTTCGACAAGTTAGGATGTTAATTCCTCCTCATTTGGAAGTTGTTGAAGATGGACGGGTTAAAGATAGATTTGTTATGAATTCTTTTGACGTGTATGTGGGAAATGATCTAGCAGTTGTTGCGCGAGTTAGCGAGAATGGCCAGGTCGAAGGTGAAGTGAGACTGTGCGACGAATCCGGTCGAGAGATTTATTCTAGAATTGAAGAATACTTTAGCGGATAGAAAGTTTTTTAACCAATCTAGAGATATATTTTTATGGCCCATTAGTCTAATGGTAGAACACATCGTTTACACCGATGAGGCGGAGGTCCGATTCCTCCATGGGCCATGATACCGCAGTTTGATTCTGGTAGAGATCATTAAGACTTTAAACTAAGACAACAAATCTCTAATAAAAATAACTCCTTCTTCTTGAGCTTTCATCTGATAGAAATTGAGATTCAAAAATATACTTACACATGATTCGATGGAAAGTTGGGCAAAGCATTCTTTAGGACATTTAAGTATATCAGTTTCGGAGTTAATTAATTCTGCTTCAATCCCCACTCCTCTTTTTGTAGCTTCATAAAACCGGGTGTGTCCTTCTATAACTCTGTAATCTCCTGGAGGTAATGGATTTGAGCTTACTAGAGGTAATCTTACATCAAGCACTTCAATTGTTCTATCGATGTTACTCAACCTTGTAGAAGCGTTTCTGTAAATATTTCTATAACATTGAAGGTTTGTTTGAGTGCTTCGTACAGAGCCGGGATCTTTAATCAAGATTATCATAGCGGGAAATAGTTTGTCTCTTTAAATTCTTTTTCAATAAACATTTATTAATTCTGCATTCTATTTAATAAAATGGCAAAAGAAAAGATTTTTGAAGGCGTTGCACACAAAGTTCCTTCTGATTTGCGGAAGATTTTGTCTTCGAATCCAAAAGTGCTTGAAAGATGGAATAATCTTACTCCTCTTGCTCGTAACGAGTGGATTTGCTGGACGATTTCAGTTAAGAAAGAAGAAACAAGAAAACAACACGTAGAACGTGTATATGAAGATCTTCTAAACGGAAAGAGAAGGCCGTGTTGTTGGATGGGATGTTCTCATCGATAAATTGTAAAATTTGCTGCATAGTTTTTTAAATTATTTTTTCCCTCTCATTTTATGACGAAAATAATTATTGGAACTGAAGTAAATGCTCCAGTAGAAAAAGTTTGGAGATTTTGGGTTCAGCCCGAGCACATAACAAAATGGAATTTTGCGTCGGATGACTGGAAATGTCCAAGTGCAGAAAATGATTTACGAAAAGGAGGAAGATTCAAGGCAGTGATGGC